>DASTKM010000270.1:0-6699 GCA_035715885.1 Rubrobacter sp. | reverse complement strand
CACATCGGCGACGATGCCTAGCGCTCTGTAGATCACGAGCAGCAACAGAAGCACGAGCCCGAACCCGACGAGCGAGGCCAGAAGCCCGCTCTTCAGGGAACTCAGGCCGAGTGTCGGACCTACTGTGGTCTCGGAGATCACCTGCATGTTGACGGGGAGCGCGCCAGTGTTGAGCACGGTCTCCAGCTGCTTGGCCTCGTCCTCGGGAAGACCATTGGGCAGCCCGTCGTTGGAGATAGAGATGTTCTGGCCCAGTGGTTCCTGCACGGTAGGCGCGCTCTGGATGTCCTGGTCGAGCGCGATGGCCAGCCGCGCAGGCTCCCCGCTGGCGAGCGAGTCGTTCACCATCTTCTGGGTAAGGTCCCCCATCTGCCTCCCGCCTTCCGCGGTGAGCTCCAGGCTCACGATGCGCTTCCCGGTGGTCTGGTCGAACTCTACGTTAGCCCCGTTCTGCTTGAGCACATCGCCCGTCATGTCGGGCTCTTTGTTGACGATGTAGCCGATGACTTCGATGCCATCGCCCTGCAGGGAAGGCGTCTCGCTGAACAGGATCTTCGTCTTACCCTCCTCGTAGGCATCGTCTCCCTTGAGGTTCTCCCTGATGTCTTCTTCGATAGCGTCCACCTCGTCAGCGGCGACGACCTGGGGCGACTCGGTCAGCGAAGGGTCAGAGGCCAGGACCTGGTAGAAGCCGAGCTGGGCCGTACTGCCGATAATGCGGATCACTTCTTCAGGGTTCTTCACGCCAGGGATCTGGACCACGATCTGGTTCTCCGACTGCACCCTGACGTCGGGCTCGGTCACGCCGAGGCGGTCTATGCGCTGCCGGATAAGATCGGCCGACTGCTCCATCTCCTCGCGGGTCACCTTGCCTCCGCCTGTCTGGGAGCCCTTCAGCTGCGCGCTGACGCCGCCCTGGAGGTCGAGGCCGAGTTGCGTCGACTCCGTCACAGGCTGATCTATAAAGATGAAGTAGGCGGCCACCCCGAGTAGGACGACCACAAGGGCCAGCACGATCAGGTTGTTTCTACGACTACTCATAAGATCGGAGAATTATTCTAGCTCATATGCCCTTGCAAGGTCAGAACCTTCGTAGCGGGAGATCCAGGCCCGCGACCACTCCTGGAAGCGCCCTGCCGCTATCTCGCGCCGCGCCCTCAGGCAAAGATCTACGCTAAAGCGGACGTTGTGCAACGTAACGAGCCTGTGGCCGAGAAGCTCGTTCTCCCTTACCAGATGAGCCAGATAGGCCCTGCTGTAACCCGCGCACGCTTCGCAGGCGCACTCGGGATCGAGCGGCCCCAAGTCCGTGCGGTACTTCGCGTTCTTGAGGTTGATGCGGCCATCCCGGGTCAGGGCCGCGCCGTGACGGGCCAGACGCGTCGGCAGCACGCAGTCGAACATATCTACCCCGAGCGCTACGACCTTCAGGATGCCGACGGGATCACCGATCCCCATAAAGTACCTTGGCTTCTCGGCGGGCAGCCTGGGCGCAGTGAGCGCCAACGTCTTCAGCATCTCCTCCCTGGACTCACCTACCGAGAGTCCCCCCACAGCGTAGCCGTCGAACCCGATCTCGACCGTCAGCCCGAGGCTCTCTTCCCTCAGGTCGGGGTAAAGCCCGCCCTGCACGATCCCGAAGAGGGCCTGATCTCGCCTCCCGTGCGCCTCCTTAGACCTCCGCGCCCATCGCCCGGTGCGCCGCAGCGACTCCTCGTGGTATTCGCGGCCCGCATTAGCCGGCGGACACTCGTCGAGGACCATCGCCACGTCCGAGCCGAGATCCTCCTGAATCTTCGTAGTCAGCTCTGGGGTGAACACGTGCTGCGATCCGTCGTACACGGACGCGAACTCCACCCCCTCCTCCGAGATGCGTCGCGTCTGGGCAAGCGAGAAGACCTGGTAACCGCCCGAGTCGGTGAGGATAGGACCTTCCCAGCCCATGAAGGCGTGAAGCCCTCCGGCTTCTCTGATGAGGTCCGATCCAGGCCTCAAGTAGAGATGATACGTGTTCCCAAGCACGATGCCGGCCCCCGACTCCCGCAGGTCGCCAGGCGTGAGTCCCTTGACGGTGCCCTTCGTCCCTACCGGCATGAAGGCTGGCGTCTCCACCAGCCCGCGCGGCGTAATCAAGACGCCCGCGCGCGCCTCGCCGTCACGGGCATGTACCTCTATGGAGACGGGGGCGCTCACCGCCGCCGTCCGCCGTCGAGAAGGAGCATCGCGTCCCCGAAAGAGTAGAACCGGTAGCGCTCCCTCACCGCTGCCCTGTACGCCTCCCTTACCAGCTCCTCGCCCCCGAAGCTCATAACCATCGCCAGGAGCGTGGAGCGCGGCAGGTGGAAGTTCGTCAGCAACGTGTCTACGGACCGCCAGCGGTAGCCGGGATAGACGAAGAGCTCTGACTCCCCTTCCGCCTCGCCGGTAGCTGCCCACGTCTCGAGCGTGCGGGCGACCGTCGTTCCAGCCGCGACGACACGGCTGGAACCCTCTACAATACGCGCCGCTTCCCGAGGCACGCTGTAGTATTCGGCGTGCATCTTGTGCTCCTCGAGCCTCTCTGTCCTCACGGGCATGAACGTCCCTACCCCGACGTGCAACGTGATGCTGGCGATCCTGGCTCCGGCCCGCTCCGCAGCTTGCAGAACCCTCTCTGTAAAGTGGAAGCCAGCCGTTGGTGCGGCGGCGGACCCCTCGTTGCGCGCGTAGACGGTCTGGTAGCTGCTCTCAGTCTCTGGCGTTGGACGGATGTAAGGTGGGAGCGGCATCCTGCCACTGCTCTCCAGCAGGCCTCTTACGTCAGGTGCAGAGACGGCCCAGTGCCCATCGCCGAGGCTCTCGACTATCTCCAGCCGATCCCCACCGGTCTGAAGCCCGAGTCCGGGCCTGAGGCGTTTGCTCGGCCTGGCCAGGACCTCCCACGCTCCGCCGCGATCAGGCCCAAGATCCCGGAGGAAGAGCAGTTCTACCTTACCGCCGGTCGGCTTTTTGGCCTGGAGCCTGGCAGGAAGCACTTTCGTCTCGTTCAGGACGAGCGCGTCGCCGGGCAGCAGGAAACGTGGCAGGTCCCGGAACGTGTGGTGGGCGATCGTCCCGCGCCGGACGTCCAGGACCATCAGACGCGAGGCGTCGCGTGGCTCCGCCGGGCTCTGGGCGATGAGATCTTCGGGAAGCTCGTAGTCGAGCTCGGACGAGAGCACCCTAGCGGCGGAAGATGATGTTCAGGACGATAGTGCCGACGACGGAGAGAAGGATCATGAGCCCTATCGGGATATATAGGGTGAAGTCGCCGCGCTTGAACACCAGGTCGCCGGGCAACCGATCTAAGCCGAAACGACCAAGCAAGAAGAGCAGACCGCCAAGCACGAGCAGGACGAGCGCGCCACCGATCAACAACTTTCCTAAGGCTTCGAGTCCCACGATCCTATTCTATGCCCGCCGCGTCCGATGTCCACACGGGCGTCAAGGCCGTTGGCTCAGGAAGTCTCTTCGTGGTCGAGCTCAGCGAGGAGGCCCTCAACGTCTAGGGGCCTTGTCACCATTGCGAGCCCGCCTTCGGGGGTACGCGGCCACTCCTCTCGCGGACGGTCCCGGTACAGCTCGACGCCATTGCCGTCGGGATCCTGCAGGTACAGCGCCTCGGAGACGCCGTGG
Organism: Rubrobacter sp.; assembly: GCA_035715885.1. Classification (GTDB taxonomy): domain Bacteria; phylum Actinomycetota; class Rubrobacteria; order Rubrobacterales; family Rubrobacteraceae; genus Rubrobacter_D. The sequence continues at coordinate 3,045 of DASTKM010000270.1, read as the reverse complement.
TCTGAGGCTCCGTCGATGGGGTAGTTGGATTCCAGGAGCCACTCGAGGGCGAGCGCGAGGTCCCGCCGCTCGGGGTAGAGGATGGCGAGGTGGAAGAGCCCTGCAGAATGAGGCGGGGCCGGGTCGGCGTTGCGGCTCATCCAGGTGTTCAGGCCGATGTGATGGTGGTAGCCACTCGCGGAGAGGAAGACTGCGTCGTCACCGTACCACTGGGTCACCTCGAAGCCGAGAATGTCCCTGTAGAAGCCAAGGGCCCGCTCGATGTTCGCCACTTTCAGGTGAACGTGGCCGATGCTAGTTCCTGGGTTTATCACTCGCCTGCTGATCTTACTAGTCTCCATTACCACTCCTCGTCATGGATCTCACTACCCTTGATTCTACCGCCACAACCCGAACGTGTTTACGATCAGGAAGAACGTCGCACCCGCCGGCCAGCGAGAACGCCAAGAGCGAATCTACAGATATCCACCTGCCGCGACCGCACTTTCGGCCCCAACAAGCCAAAATGCTGACAAGCGAAGGCGAAGCCTGAGCGTGCTGACACGCTGGCACGGCGCTTCCCCGCTCCCTATACTCGGGTAGCCGTCATGTGATCCAAGAGGAGAGAACAATGGAGACTACAGACACCAGGCGAAGGAGTCGCACCATACTCGAAGGCCGCGACCGCGCTCCCGCCCGTTCCTACCTCAAAGGCATGGGTTTCTCCGACGAGGACCTTAGCAAGCCCATAGTGGGCGTGGCCCACTCCTGGATCGAGACGATGCCTTGCAATTACAACCACCGTCATCTGGCGGAGAAGGTGAAACAGGGAGTCAGAGAGGCCGGCGGTACGCCTATGGAACTCAACACCATCTCCATCTCGGACGGCATAACCATGGGAACGCAAGGGATGAAGACCTCCCTCGTAAGCAGGGAGGTGATCGCCGACTCCATAGAGCTTGTGGGGCGCGGCCACATGTTCGACGCGATGGTAACGATCGTCGGATGCGACAAGACTATCCCGGCCGCCGCGATGGCCCACGCCAGGCTCGGCGTGCCCGGCGCCATCGTATATTCCGGCTCTATAACCCCGGGCCGCTTCAAAGGACGCGACGTGACCATCCAGGAGGTCTTCGAGGGCGTTGGCGCCAACGCCGCGGGAAAGATGTCGAACGAAGACCTCCTGGACCTCGAGGAGCACGCCTGTCCGGGGGCTGGCGCGTGCGGAGGCCAGTACACGGCGAACACCATGGCGATGATCCTCGAGTTCCTCGGCCTCTCGCCGATGGGCTCCGCGGGCCCACCCGCCCTCGACGGCCGCAAGGACGAGGTATGCGCCCGCGCGGGGAGGCTGGTCATGGAGTTGTTGGAGCGCGGCCTCACACCGGGGCGCATCCTGACCCGCGAGGCGTTCGAGAACGGTATCGCCGCTGGCGCGGCGACCGGAGGCTCGACTAACCTCGTGTTGCACTTGCTCGCGATAGCCCGCGAGGTCGGGGTCCCCCTCGACATCGACGACTTCGATCCCGTGAGTAGCCGCACCCCGATCATCGCCGACCTCAAGCCCGGGGGCCGCTACACGGCCGTCGACGTCGACCGCGCTGGCGGGAGCCGTCTGCTCGGCAAGCGCCTGCTCGACGCCGGCCTCATAGACGGAACCCAGCTCACGACCACGGGCCGCACCCTCGCCGAGGAGGTCGAGGACGCCGAGGAGACGCCGGGACAGGATGTTATCGTCTCCGTCGATGAGCCGCTGAGACCTTCGGGTGGGCTCGTGATCCTCAAGGGAAACCTCGCACCGGAGGGCTGCGTGGTCAAGGTCGCGGGCTACACACGCCTGGAGCACACGGGCCCTGCCCGCGTCTTCGACTCCGAGGAGGACGCCATGAACGCCGTGCAGGCCGGAGACATCACCGAGAACGACGTGGTCGTGATCCGCTACGAGGGCCCGAAGGGCGGACCTGGAATGCGCGAGATGCTGGGCGTGACCGCGGCCCTTGTCGGGCAGGGCCTCGGTGAGACCGTAGCACTCCTTACCGACGGCCGCTTCTCCGGCGCGACCCGCGGCCTGATGGCCGGCCATGTGGCGCCCGAAGCAGCCCACCGCGGCCCCATAGCAGCCCTGGAGGACGGCGACACCATTACCTTCGACATCGAGAAAAGGACCCTGAGTGTGGACCTGCCCTGGGAGGAACTCCAGGCGCGGCTCACCGGGTGGCACGAGCCCGAGCCCCGGTTCGCCACAGGAGTGATGGCCAAGTACGCGGCCCTCGTCTCTTCGGCCTCAGAAGGGGCCGTTACCGACCCCAGGCTCGGTTCCGCGCAGTAGGGATTCGGTCTTAGCCCTCGCGGTAGCGGAGTGGGAGGACGAACCACAGCAGTACGAAGAAGAGGGCGAGAAAGCCCGTAACGACAACTGCTGCGGTCAGGTCGAAGATGAAAGCGGTGATCACGAAGACCACCCCGACTATCGCAGGCAGGAGGAAGATCAAGCCGGCGATGGTGAGCCGGTTTCCCAGCCCCAGCCGCTGCTCCCTGACACCCCTGCGCCACAGGAGGCGGTGGTGCGCGGAGGGCGCAATGAGAAGCGCCGTTGAGACGGCGGTGCACAGTAGCGTCATGAAGAAGACCCCGGTCTCCAGGTCGTCCAGATCCGGGAAACGCTGGGTAAACGGCACCGTGAGGAGGAAGGCGAAGAGCACCTGCACGCCGGGCAGTATCACTCGAAGCTCGTTCAGTAGCTCGATAAGCTCTCGCGCAGTCCGCTCCTGCCTGTCCTCGCCCGCCTGCTCCGCAGCCTTCTCCAACTCGCGTACCTTCATGCTCTTCACTCCCTGGCGTGTAACATGAGGTTAACAAGGATTTTATACTGTACGCGAGGATACATGACTCTGGGAAGATCGCGCTATGTAGGCGGCGAGGTCGTGCTCGCCAAAGAAGGCTCCTACGTCATCAAGGCGTGGGGCGTACCCCACGCCTTCTTTAACGCAGGCCCAGGGACCGTACGGGTCATGGAGATCCTCACGCCAGGCGGCGAGTTCGAAGGCTACTTCGACGAGTACGAAG
>DASTKM010000269.1:0-3709 GCA_035715885.1 Rubrobacter sp. | reverse complement strand
CCGAACCCGACTCCGAGGAGACGAGGGAGAACCGTACCGAGACGGCCCTCAGGGTCGCCGATGAGGGGGTTGGGGTCCTCGTGGAGCTCCAGATGGAACGCCTCCTCACCCCCTACACCCTGCAGAATGACCAGGAGCTGGTGGAGAACGTGCGGGCCATGATCTTCGAGAACTCCCCCGACGGCGTCGTGGCCGCCCTCGGCGCCATGCGGGAGCGCCCTGACTCTACCCCGCTACTTGGGGAGATCGGCGTCCCAACCCTCGTCGTCGGCGGGGAGGAGGATGGCATCATTACCCCCGAGGTCGTGGGGGCCATGGCCGCAAAGATACCAGGCGCCCGACACGTGACCATTCCCCGGACCGGCCACCTCTCGAACCTCGAAGCCCCCGAGAAGTTCAACGCTGCCGTCGCAGATTTCCTGCAGAGCATCAGGTAGATAGGGATCCTACCTCTCCGGAGGCAGGACGGGGTTTGGAGCCTGGGCGCGGTCGGGTAGAATCGCTGTTCGTGGCCACCCTTACGCATATCTCGGATCTGCACTTCGGGCGTCCCGCTGTCGCCGAACGCCTCGACGCCCTGAAAGAGTTTATTGCAGAGCTTCAACCAGACGCTGTGGCCGTCTCCGGCGACCTGACGCAACGCTGCACGAACAGGGAGTTTTCGAACGCCCGCGCCTACCTGGATTCCCTCGGGGAGATAGCACCTTACACCGTTATCCCCGGCAACCACGACATCCGCTGGCTCGGGGCCGTGGCCCGCAACCTCGGCCTCGCCGGTCTCTTCAGGGAGCAGGCCCACAAGTTCAAGTACTCCAGGTACACAAGGCACATCTCGGAAGACCTGAGTCCTTCCCTAGAGGTGCCCGGGGTGGTCATTGCGGGTGTAAACACGGCCCACGGCATCACGCGGGGTTCGATCACCCGCCGCTTGCAGGACCTCGGCGTAATAGGCCAGGTCAGACACGCTGACTTGATGCGTGTGCGGGAGATCTTCGAGCACGCCGCCCCCTCCTCAGCCCGCATCGTGATGATGCACCACAACCCTATAAGGGGCGAGCTATCAGGGCGCCACGGCCTCGCCAATACGGAGCAAGCCCTCCACGCCTTCGCCGACCTCGGTACTGAGTTGATCCTATGCGGGCACGACCACCAGGACGCCATCCACACTATCGAGAGGGGCGCCCACGGTCTGATCATCTCGACCGCGGGGACCATCTCGAACCGTATCCGTCCTGGACGACCATCGAGCTTCAACGTCGTGGAGATAGAAGACCACGAGATCCACATAACGGCCCATGCCTGGCGCCAGGGTAGGGGCTTCATACCCTCGGAAGACCGCGCCTTTCCACGCCGCACGGCCTCCAGGCAGGCTTGAAAGTGCCCCGACGATATAATCTGCCGCGACACCGCCCACCTTCACGGAAGGGACGTTCGACATGTGGAGCAGACTGACCCGCGGCGGCGACGGACTGCCCAGGGAGAAGGTTGACGCCATAGTCCGCCTAATAGACCGGTATCTGGCCGAAGAGGCGAGCCTGCGCAACCTCCAGTCCGACAAACAAACCATCCATCCTCGCGACCTCCCCCCCGATAAACGCGAGGCCCTGATCGAAGAAGTCTTCGAGATCCTCAAAGATGCTCGCAGGTGAGCCAGGTTCGTCGGCACCCCCGAACCTGGCAGCCGAAGTCCACAATGCTGACCGGCCAGATGCTGACACTCCGCCCGGAAAAGCCGGGCGGAGTGCTGACTTGCTGCTCTAGTCGAGCGGCGGCGGACCCTGTTCTATGCGGCGGCGGAGGTCGTCTGGCTCGTTGGGAGGCGTCCAGGGGGATTCTATCCACCAGGTGGCCCCTGCCTCCGCGAAGGGACGCACCATGGAGGCCGCCAGCCTCGGGTCTTCACCTGGCGTCTGGCCCTCCAATATGATGTCGAAGGCACCATCTTCGTCTCTGTTCTCCCCCACGTACTCCTTGATCTCGCGGATGGTCTCGGGCGTAACGCCCGGAGATTCGGCACCCCCGCCGACCGTGGCCGCAAGCACCCCGTCGTAGCGTAGCGCCCGCCCCATCGACTTTTTGCTCGGCCACGCTCCTACCACCCATACAGGGATGCGTGGCTTCTGGACAGGAGGTGGCAAAAAGGTCATCTCCTCAAGCCGAAAGTGCTCGCCTGTATAGGAGAATGGCTCCCCGCTCCACAACCCAGTCAAGATGTCCAGACTCTCGTCGAGAAGCTGTGCCCGAACCTTCCTGGCGGTCGGTTCCCCCACCTTCGAGAAACCACCGTCGTCCAGGGCTCCAAGTCCTACCGGCAAGACGAGACGCCCGTTGGACAAATGGTCGAGGGCCACCGTCTCGCGGGCGAGCTTCCACGGCCTCCTCCGAGCCGGCGGCGTCAATACGGCCCCGATCCTTACCCTCTCCGTGCGCATCGCCATCGCAGCCATCACGACCCACGGGTCGTACGTGTCCATGCCTCCGACACAGATGCCGTCCCAGTAAAAAGCGCCGTCCCAACCCGCCCCTTCCACCTCGCGGGCTAGCTCCGCGACGGTGCGAGGATCCCCCGTAGGGATCACAAACCCGTAACGCAACCGTACCTCCTCTCCCCGATGCCTAGATCTCACCACAAACGAGTATACGGACCCCCAGACGCACTCCAACTATCGAACACAGCGTACAGCGGAGATAAGATGCACCTACCTTCTCTGTATAGAGTAGGGGGGTATAGTAAACTGGAAGTTGCAGGCTGTAACATCGAAAGATGCGAGATCGGCTCCGGTGTGACGAGTTCGGACTATCCACCTTTACAGATACCCCATAGGGGTATATAGTACTATCGACGCACGCGCACAGGGAGGATGTTTATGGCCACTTGGAACAGTTCACTCAACCAGACGGCTTTCTCTGCGACGCTGCACTGTTTGACGGGATGTGCCATTGGTGAGGTGCTTGGGATAGTGATCGGGACCGCGCTGGGGTGGAGCAACGTCGCCACCATCGTGCTTGCCATAGTGCTGGCTTTCGTCTTCGGTTACGGGATGACGATATTGCCGCTGTTGCGGTCTGGCATGGCGCTCGGCGCGGTACTACCGCTGGCCTTCGCCTCCGACACGCTCTCGATCACGGTAATGGAGATCGTTGACAACCTCATCATCGTCGTGATCCCAGGCGCGATGGACGCGGGTCTCGGCAGCCTCCTTTTCTGGGGAAGCCTCGCCTTCGCGCTCGCGGTCGCCTTTGTCGCGGCGTTTCCGGTGAACAGGTATCTGATCTCACGGGGCAGAGGCCACGCCGTCGTCCACAAGCACCACGGTCATCATTAGCGTGTTGTAAGGGATCGAGCTCTCACGGTGCGCTGTCAGCTCTTGGTTTAGGGCTGTATGTTTAGCGGCGGCGCAGAAGCCAGATCAGGACAAGGAGCACGCCGGCGCCAATGAGCAAGGGCTTGGCCCGTTTGAGGATTGCCTCCTGGCTCGCCGCACCGACGTCGAAAGGTTCCGGCTCCTCGCGATCTCGGCGGGGAGCCTGCTGTGTTTCGGGCTGTTCGGTCCCGGCGGTCGGGGCATCCGACGAGCCGGGGCCTGCGACGACGGCTCCTTCGACCGTGCCCCCTGCCATGACGGTCGGGTCTTCGCTGCTTATGACCCTGCCCGCCGTGCCACCGGTTGCCGCTGCGGGAGGAGCCTCTTCCTGCTGAGAGCCGTCA
>DASTKM010000268.1:0-4353 GCA_035715885.1 Rubrobacter sp. | reverse complement strand
GAGCCCGGGCGTCGATGCCGCCAGCTCCCCCAGGTTCACGCTACGGGCGAGGGGCACGCTTCTGGTATGGACCTTGAGGATCGCCTCGCGGCCCACCTTGTCCGGGAGGTTCACCACCACGCGCCGGTCGAAGCGCCCGGGTCTTAGGAGAGCCTTGTCGAGCACGTCGGGCTGGTTGGTAGCGGCGAGAACGATCACGCCCTCCTTGCTGGAGAAACCATCCATCTCGGTGAGGATCTGGTTGAGGGTCTGCTCCTGCTCGCTCGATCCCCCGATCGCCGTCTGGCCGCGGGACCGTCCTATGGAGTCGAGCTCGTCGATAAAGATGATCGCGGGGGCGTTCTCGCGGGCCTGCTTGAAGAGGTCGCGCACGCGACTGGCGCCCACCCCCACGAACAACTCGACGAACTCGGAGGCGCTCAAGGAGAAGAACGGCACCCCCGCCTCGCCCGCGACGGCACGCGCCAGGAGCGTCTTGCCCGTTCCCGGGGCTCCCACCAAGAGCACGCCTTTCGGTGCCGCTCCCCCAAGACGGGTGTACTTCTCGGGGTCCTTGAGGAAGTCCACGATCTCGACGAGCTCGTTCTCGGCCTCCTCGATGCCGGCGACGTCGTCGAAAGTAACCTTCGTGTCCTGCTCCTGGTCGTAGCGCCTGGCGCGGCTCCGACCGACGCTCGTGAGGGCGCCGCCCATGCCGCCGCCCTGCTGCTGAGAGCGCCTATAGAGCCAGATGTAGCCCCCGATCAGGAGCAGCGCCGGACCGAAGGCGAAGAGTAGCGTCTGCCAAAGGCCACCGCCTTCTTGTATCGGCTCGGCGCTGATCTCGACCCCGTTGGCGATCAAGAGCTCCTCGAGCCCTGGGTCCACGAAGGACGGAAGCACGGTAGTGAAGGTTTCGGAGGTGCTCGAAGGCTCCGACCCGGGCTCCGAGCCTCCCTCCCCTTTGGGCGGATACGTGACCGGCTCCTCAAATCGGCCTTCGACGGTATCCCCTTGGCTGTAGATAGCTTCGACGTTCCCCGCCCGGACCTCCTCCTTGAAGAAGGTATAGGGTACTTCGACTGGGGCCTCGGGGCCTGGCAAGAGGAACCTGACTATTAGTACGTTCGCAAGCAGTATGAGCGCGAACCAGAGCCAACTCCTGGCTGGCGGCATGGTGCTCTGTCCCCCCGGTCCGCTCGCGCGACGCTGTTCATCAGACCGGTTCGTGGTGGGTCGGTCTTCTCCCGCGGGCGTGTTTGTGCCGTCGCGTTGCATGGTCATTCGTTGCCTCCTCTCGGGTTCAGGATACCTTGCAGTCCTCGCCCCCTTCGCAGCCCCCGCAACCTCAAGGCTAGCACGTTCGGCGCGAGGCCGACCGCGAGCGCGTAGTGCCCGACGAGCCAGACCAGCGAGAGCAGCCCTACGCCTGGCAGGACCGCCATCGCCGCCCCGAGGGCGACATCCAGGTTCTCTCCCGGCCCCACGCTGCTCACGTTTCTGGTCCTTCCTCGACACCCTCGCGTACCCGGCGTTCATAGATACTTTGTGGAGGCTTCCCCGCAGCCCCGATCAGGCGATGTACAACCTCTGGCAGCGTGCGAGGGTCGTCCACGACGTGGCTGCGATCCAGGAGGTCGGTGTCGCGAAACTTCTGGCGGGTGAGCCTGGTCGTAACGGCGATGACCTCCATCCCGGCCGCCAACGCCCCTTGCACCCCCGCCGGGGAGTCTTCGATCGCCAGGCACTCCCCCGCCTCGAAGTCGAGCTCGCGCGCCGCAAGGAGGTGCATCTCGGGGTCGGGCTTCCCGTGCTCGACGTCGTCGCGAGTGACGACTACGTCGAACTCGTCCTCCAGCCCCAGGATGCCGAGCACGCGCCTGGCCTGTTCGCGGTGGGACTGGGTGGCGAGGGCCGTCGGGAAACCTTCTCGTCTGACGCTCCGGAGCAGGGCTATGTTGTGGGGGTAGCGGTGCTCTTGGATCAGTTTCGGGTCGCCTAGCATCTCCTCGTAGATGCCAAGCCTGATCTGGACGTAGGCCTGCCACGGCGTGCCCACGTCGAACTCCGCCATACGCGCCCTGGCCGCGTCCTCGAGCTCGAATCGCCACATCAGACCGACGGCGACCTCCTGACGCGAGAGACCCACCAGGTCGCCAAAGGCAGCGACCACCTCTCCCTCGTTCAGGTCGGGACGCAATTCGGTGGCGGCGCGAGCGTAGGAGAGCGCCTTTACTTCCTCGGTTTCGACAAGCGTCCCGTCCAGGTCGAAGACAAACGCGCGGATCACGCCGGCTCCACCCTACAAGTCTCCCCGACGCTTTCAAAAACGTACGAATATCTTTGCACCCTCAGGCTCCTTTCCCAAGCCGCTTCCCCGGAGCCCACCGTCTCGAAGTGGGATCACAAGTTGTAGCGGCCTCCTGGCCCTCACGATCCTCTCGGCGCACGGCGGGCGGATCACGTTGACCACTCTGTATGCCCCCACCGGCAGGGTCAAGGTCCCGTGAGGGACCCTTGCTTTAGGACCTATTGTCGAGATCTCTGTGGGCGGGTTCAAAGGGTCCAGGTCCAGTCGCGTACCTCGGGCGGGTCCTCGAAGTGCTCCCTCGAGTAGGCGGTGGCCCTTGCGATCGCCGCCTCGCACTCGGAGATCAGGGTCGGGGTGCGGTCCTCCCGTTGGCGCGCAGAGCGCCGAAGCACCTCTGCGGCCAGGTGGTAGCGGCTCATGCCGTTGAGGACCACCATGTCGAAGGGCGTCGTGGTGGTGCCCTGCTCTTTGAAGCCGCGCACGTGGAAGCGGTCGACGTCGACGTGGCCGTGCACGATCTCGTGGAGCGCGCGTTGGTAGCCGTGGAAGGCGAAGACTATCGGCTTGTTGGCGGTGAAGAGCTCAACGAAGCGCGTCTCGTCCATGCCGTGCGGGTGGAACTCACGCGGGAAGAGCGTCATGAGGTCCACTACGTTGACGACCCGCACCTTGAGTTCCGGCGCGTTCTCGCGCAGCCACTGGGCCGCAGCCACGGTTTCTAAAGTGGGGATGTCGCCGGCACAGCCGAGGACGACGTCGGGCTCCTCCTCGTCTGATACGTTGCTCGCCCACTCCCAGATGGAGACGCCCGCGGCAGCGTGCGCTATCGCCGCCTCCATGTCCAGCCACTGCAGCTGAGGTTGCTTGTCAATGACGATCAGGTTGACGTAGTTGCGGCTGCGCAGGCAATGGTCGGTCACCGAGAGGAGGCTGTTGGCGTCGGGCGGCAAGTAGATGCGCGCGACGGTGCCTCTCTTAGAGAGCATGACGTCGATCAGGCCCGGCCCCTGGTGCGAGAATCCGTTGTGGTCGTTACGCCAGGCGGTCGAGGACAGAAGAATGTTCAAGGATGCCACGGGCTCGCGCCAGGGGAGGTTGATCGCCTCCTGGAGCCACTTGGTGTGCTGAACCGTCATGGAGGACGAGATCATGGCGAAGGCCTCGTAGGTTGCGTAGAGTCCGTGGCGTCCGCTCAGGAGGTAACCCTCGAGCCAGCCCTCGCACAGATGTTCGCTCAGGACCTCGAAGACCCGACCGTCGTGGGAGACGTGGTCGTCGTTGGGTATCGTCGGGCCGACAAAGCAGCGATTCTCGACCTCGAAGACGACGCCGAGGCGGTTGGAGTTGATCTCGTCCGGGCAGAAGAGACGGAAGTTTCGCTGCCGGGCGTTCCGGGCGAAGGTGTCGCGCAGAAGCTCGCCCAGCTTGCGGGTCGACTCGTGACGCTCCGCGGCGGGCTTCTCGACTTCCAGCGCGTAGCCGCGGAAGTCGGGCAGATCGAGGTCTTCGAGGACCCTGCCACCGTTGGCGTGTGGGCTCACGCCCATGCGACGGTCGCCTCGCGGGGCGTGGGCGGCAAGCTCGGGGATCAGGCGACCCTCCTCGTCGAACAGCTCTTCGGGGTGGTAGGAATGCATCCACTCCTCCAGCATCGCGAGCTGCTCCGGGTCGGACCGGACGTTAGACAGCGGCACCTGGTGGGCGCGGAAGGTGCCCTCGACGGGCAGGCCGCCTACCTCGTCGGGGCCTGTCCACCCCTTCGGCGTACGCAACACTATCGCGGGCCAGCGCGGGCGTCCGGAGACGCCGTTCTCGCGCCCCTGGCGCTGGATAGCCCGGATGCCTTCGTGGCAGGCGTCCAGCGTCGCAGCGAACGCCTGGTGCACCGCCGGCGGAGCGTCTCCCTCGACGAAGTGGACCTCGTAGCCGTGCCCTTCGAGCAGGTCGCGGACCTCGTCGTCGGAGGAACGGCCCAGCACGGTGGGGTTGGCAATCTTGTAGCCGTTGAGGTGCAGAATCGGCAAGACCGCTCCGTCGCGCGCAGGGTTGAGGAAGCTGATGGA
>DASTKM010000267.1:0-7478 GCA_035715885.1 Rubrobacter sp. | reverse complement strand
GCGCCGGATAGAGTCGAGCACTGACTCGGGAAGAGGCGTACCTTCCCTATCCATCACCGTCTCGCCGGCTTCGGCGATCTCCCACTCGATGTCGACGCCGAGCGCGCCTATAACCTCCTTTACGGAGTCCGTGAGATCCGGGCCAATCCCGTCGCCCGGTATGAGAGTAACCGTCTGCGCCACGCGCAAACCCCCTTCGCTGTAGACCGCCGACAGTATAGCGGCCTGGCGTGAGGGCAGCTATTCCCGACTACGGACCGTACCGGAGGCTCGCCAGCTACTGCTGGGTGCCGAAGAAAAGAGCAGCTCCGATCGCGGCGATGATCAACAGGACGAGCAGGAACACCACCACGGCGGGTATGAGGACCACGAGAGCGGCCCTACCCGTGGTGGTGTTGTGAACCTCCCTGATCCCCATTATGGCCAGGTAGATACCGTACAGGCTGGCTATCCACCCGATAAAGGGTATCCAGCTTACGAGGCTGGTCACGGAAGAGTAGGCGCTTACCCTGAACGTACCCTCGAAGCCCGAGTTGCGCGAGCCTACGAACAGCATCACGAGCAGGTGCAGTATGCCGGCCCCGATGAACAGGCCGATGGCGGCGCCGATCGGGGCGAGGATTAGGCCGATAAGGAAAGCGCCGAACCCCCGGCTGCCGCTTACCCCCACCAGACTGAGCAGGCCGCCCAGGATTGCTGAAACCTCGTAACAGATGATCGCGAAGATCAAAGGGTTCACGAAGTCGCCCTGGCGCCTGATGCCGCGGAAAAAGTCGGCGGGCGCGGTTACGACGCTCCTAACCGCGTTGATGAAGCTCTGGACAGGATCGCTGTAGTCGAACTCTACATTCGAAGCACCACCGGATACCCGGGGCCGTGTTCCGCCAGGCCCCCCAGACGAACCGCCCGATCCCCCGCTACTGCCAGATTCCGTGTTGAAATCCACGTGAATCTCCTCTCCCATCGCACTTAGGATAACTAGTAGAAATGTACACGTTCTCGACAACCCGCGCAACCATGAAACTAGTAGTTGCCTGACGTTCCAACGCGGGCCTTCCGGGAGCACCGCGGGCATGCGGTGTGCTGTAAAATGGCTGTGGAGTCATGCGTAGAGTGTGAACAGGGAACATCAGATGACCTCGACGATCGAGACCCTCGAGCGGGAGCTGGGCGAGGCCCAGACGGAGCGAGAAGCGGAGCAGCGGGCCGTTATCAGGGCCGAGAACGCCCACGAGGCGGCGTGCTCAGCGCGTGATGAGGCCTGGTCCGAGGGTTCTGCGACCGATCCCGAGGTGGAGGAGTTGACCGATCTCGTCTACCGTCGGCGGAGGGAGCTCTACGATGCCATAGACCGGCTCAAGGCGGCTGAGGGCAAGGAGCGCAGGATCAAGAGCCGCCTCATGTACGTGCTCCCTGCCGAGCGTCGCAGGTACCTGTCTGGGACCGTTGACGAGGAGTTCGAAGCACTGCTTGCGGCAGTGAGGGAAGCATACAGTGACACTCTACCCGGTGCGCGGGTTTCCGTGGTTACGGAGAGACCTGGCGAGGTGGACCTGCGTGGGGACGCCACCTGGCGGGCGCTAGAGCGGTTGTACTCGGGCACGGTACGCAGGTGGGTCGAGATAAGGAGCGAGGTCGACTCGCCTGAGGCAGGGAGGATGGCGCGCCAGATCTCCTACTACGCAGGCGGTCATACCCCGCGCACCTTCGTGCACCACGAGGAGATAAGTGCAGGCTCCTTCAGGGGCCCGCGGGAGCTCAGGACCCTGGCCGGCTACGAGAGTGCGGAGGGACGGATGGCGCTAGCGCGGATCACGGCGAGGCGCTACCTCGACGAAAACTCCGTCGGACGCCTCGGCAAGCGCCCCCAGAGCCTCGTCCAGGTCGCCGAGATCGCCCGCCTGTATCAGACCATGAGCCTCACCGTTGACGAGATCCGCTGGAGACTGGAGCAGCTGATCTCCTTGCGCTTCGAGGTCCTCGAGGCAGTCTACAAGCTAACCGGCCAGCGTCGTCGTTTCTCTTTCTACGAGATTGCCCGTGCCGCCCGTCTCCTGGACGGTCACTTCCCCGACTCGGGCGTCGCCGCCGAGGTCCTCACCCAGTGCGTACAACAGGCCCTCACGACCGGCGTTCCACTGGTCGACGTCGCCTATATGAACGTCACGACAGGCGAAGGCTTTTAGCCTTCACTCGTCAGCACCCTGCTAGGTCTGCAAGATCATGTTCAGGCACCGAGAGATTGTAGGGTCGTGCTGGCTTCTGTGCGAGGACGCGCACCTTGTAGACAAAGTCGGGGACGAACTCGCCCCGCCTGACGTCGAGTATTTCGACCGGTTGTCCTGTGGCTCTCAAGGCCGCGCGCTCTCCTACCTCGTAGCGCGCGGGCCGGTTGCGGTCGACCACGTTCCCTCCCGTTTCTAGCCGAAGTATAATTCTGGCACAGTCGGGAAGGTTTCGAGAGGGAGGACGATGGCCGAGCGGTACGATCTCGTGGTCGTTGGAGCCGGTCCTGGTGGCTCCTCGGCGGCCTACCACTCCGCGAAGGCGGGGCTGAACACACTGCTCATCGACAGGCAAGAGTTCCCGAGGGACAAGACCTGTGGCGACGGCTTGATGCCGCACGCCGCCTCGGAGGTAGCACTGATGGGGTTGGCCGACTGGCTCGACGAGCCGCACCACGGCAAGTTCACAGGATTCTCCATATACACGCACACAGCCTACCTGCGTCAGGGCGTTCCCCCTTCCCTGCACGGTCCTCGGGGCTATGTCGTAAAGCGCCAGGAGACCGACGCCAAGCTCCTCGAACGTGCCATCTCAGCCGGCGCCGACTTCCGTTCCGGCGTCAGGGCCACCGCCCTACTGAGGTCGGGGTCAGGCACGGTGACAGGCCTCGAAGCCACGGAGGCGGGCGAATCCTCGCGCTTCGAAGCACCGCTGGTAATCGTGGCCGACGGCGTCGGAGGCTTCGCGGGCAAAGGGATGAAGGCCCACCAGAACGCCGTCGCCCGCAGGCAGTACTTCAGAAACGTCGACGGCCCGGACAAGCAGGACTTGCACGTCTTTATCACGAAGGACATGAATTCGCACGGCGCGGGCTACGGCTGGGTCTTCTACCTCGGAGACGGAAAGGCGAACGTCGGGGCAGGCGTCTCGACGGCAGCGCTTGCCCGCACGGGCCGGAACCTCAAAGACTTCTTCGACCGCTTTCTCGAAGATCCGCAGGTGGCAGCCTGGCTGGAGAACGCCACGCCGGAAGGTCCGCCAACGAGCTGGTCGCTCAAGATGGGGATGTGGGGCGCGCAACGCTACGGTCAGGGGCTGATGATAGTCGGAGACGCCGGTAGCATGGTCCACCCCATAAGCGGGGAGGGCGTCGGTTACGCCCTGGAGTCGGGTCGCCTAGCCGCCTCGTGGGCCAACGAGGCCCACTTAAGGGAAGAGTTCTCCGCCTCGGTCCTGTCCGGCTACGAACGCCAGCTGAGGCACAGGCGGGCCCGCGAGCACTTCTCCGGATACGCGCTGGTCAACATGATGCCGAACCTGATGCTGCTCGAGCCCCTCTTCAAGGCTTGCGAGAAGGACCCTGAGGCTCGCCGGACGCTCATCGAGGCTTTTACGGGCGACGCGCCCGTCTACAGCCTCCTGAAACATCCCCGCATGCTAGCGAAGGCACTGAGGGATAGCGTCACGGAACGGATGCTGCCTTGAGGACAATATCGTCCAGCCCCGGCGAGGGCTGATGACTCCATCTGGGCCCACCAGAGAACTGAGCGTCGAAGCGTGGTGCCCGCTATCATTCGGATACACGACCAGAGGAGGGTTCGGCGACTTGGCTACTGGGACAACCTTCGATGTGGCACAGATGCGGGTCCACATCCTGGACGATGGGGTATTCATCACAGACGCTGGTAACCTCTTCGGCGGCTCTCGGAAGGCCAGCATCAAGGGCGCGATGCACCCCGTCCTGATCGAGGCAGGAGATAACCTCGTGCTCATCGACGCCGGGTTCGGGCCAGACCTGCCTGAGATCCTGGTCGGCCGCTACGAGCTGAGGCGTGATAAGCATCTTCTCGACCATCTCGGAGAAGCGGGCTACTCGGCCGGGGACGTAACCCACGTCATTCTCTCGCACCTGGATGCCGACCACGTCGGCTGGGCGCTTGGCCCCCCGAGCTTCCCCAAAGCCACGGTCTACGTGCAGGAGGCCGCGCTCGAGGAGGCGCGGCAGATGCCGGAGAAGGACGGCCGCAGGGCGTCCGTCCCTGCCGTCGAGAAGGGCGTGGAAGAAAGCTGGTGCGAGTTGCTCGACACGGACGGAGACATCCTGCCTGGCGTCAAGGTCGAGGTGCGGTCGGGGCATTCCGCGGGGCATCAGATCGTTTGGATCGGGGAGGACGATGACCTCGCACTCTACACAGGAGACCTCGCGCCTGCCAAGATCTGGCTCGACCCTGACCTCATCTCCGGGGTGGATACAGACCCGGAAGCAGCCCGCCAGAACCGCATCGAAGTGCTCTCGGCCGCAGAGTCACGTGACGCCCCCGTCATCCTCTACCATGAGCCAGGGGACTGCCTCGTCAAGGTCCGTCGTACGGACAAAGGGTTCGAGGCCATCCCTATCGGAGACTGAGTTACAGCATTCCAGCAAGCGCCCTTTCGGGCGCTTGTCAGCATTTCAGCTGGTCAGCTTTCGCATTGGCAGGTCCTTGCTGACTAGCGTTCGCGCCGGCGGTTCCTGATCTTGCGCCACACGATGGGCACAGCCAGTATGAGCGCGCGTCTCAGAATCGTCTTCACTCTCGCTCCTCGCTTGGTTGACTACCAGTAATACGTAAGTGAGGCCGGTAGGTTGCGGTGAATGGTTTTCAGCCGCCGTGCCAGACGGTCCTCTCGCCTGCGGGGCTGCGCCTGCGGGGTCTCTCGCCCATGTCGGGATAGCCGACGTAGAGGTAGGCGACGATCCTGTCTCCCTCTCTTAGACCGAAGAAGGCGCGCATGTGCTCATGATAGGCGACAGGTCCGGTGCGCCAGATACTCGCGAGGCCGAGGGAGTGGGCCGTGAGCTGCATGTTCTGGACGGCCGCAGCGCAGGCCGCGTAGTTTTCCAGCGTCTCCACCTCATCACGGCCGGAGGCGGAAATCACAGCGATGACCACAGGCGCCCTGAAGGCCTTCTTTCGCTCGCGGCTGATCCTACCCGCCGCCATCTCTTGGTCCTCCCCTTCGGCTTCGGCCTGCAGGCGGGCCGTCTCGGCCCTCGCCCGGGCCAGCTCGCCACGCCCCTTTCCCGTAAACACGTGAAAGCGCCACGGCTCGGTGATCTTGTGGTTGGGGGCGTGCACGGCGCTCTCCAGGATGCGCCTGACGAGGTCTTCAGGCACAGGATCCTGCCTCACGCGGCCGACGCTCTGGCGCGTCTGTATGGCGTGGGTCACATCCAACGAAGCTCTTCGAAAGTCGCACTCACTGAACTGATTCTATCCGGGTTAGGCGCGGCAAGCTCTGAGGTATTCACATATCATGACCTCACCCGGCAAGTCGAACACAGGAGGGAACGAGATGGCGAAGAGGAAAGTCACCGTAGTAGGCGCGGGCAACGTCGGAGGGACGACAGCCCAGAGGCTGGCAGAGCGCAACTATGCCGACGTTGTGCTGGTTGACATCGTGGAAGGACTACCCCAGGGTAAGGCGCTGGACATCCTGGAGAGCGGGCCGATCCTCGGCTACGACTCCAACGTAACGGGCGCCAACGATTACGAGGAGACCGCTGGCTCGGACGTTGTCGTCATAACCAGCGGCAGCCCCCGCAAGCCTGGGATGAGCCGCGACGACCT
Source organism: Rubrobacter sp. (assembly GCA_035715885.1). GTDB lineage: Bacteria > Actinomycetota > Rubrobacteria > Rubrobacterales > Rubrobacteraceae > Rubrobacter_D. The sequence goes on along the minus strand of DASTKM010000267.1, from coordinate 1,641 downwards.
GCTCAAGACGAACCAGAACATCGTGGCGAGCGTTACGGAGGAGGTCGTCAGTCACTCGCCTGAGACGATCCTCGTGGTCGTCGCAAACCCGCTCGACGCCATGTGCCACGTGGCGATGGAGACGAGCCGCTTCCCCCGCGAGCGGGTGGTCGGCATGGCCGGCATCCTCGACACGGCCCGCTACCGCACGTTCATCGCCGAAGAGCTCGGGGTCTCCGTGCGCGACGTCTTCGCGCTCGTCCTCGGGGGGCATGGAGACACGATGGTCCCGTTGCCGAGCATGGCCACCGTAGGCGGGGTCGCGATCACGGAGCTTCTCCCCGAAGACAGGGTCGAGGCTATTGTCGAGCGCACCCGCCAGGGCGGGGCCGAGATCGTCGGCCTCCTCCAGAGCGGGAGCGCCTTCTACGCGCCTTCCGCAGCCGCAGCCGAGATGGTCGACGCCATCCTACTCGACCAGAAGCGCATCCTCCCCTGCGCCGCCTACCTGCAGGGCGAGTACGGAATAGACGACCTCTTCGTCGGAGTCCCCGTCAAGCTCGGCGCCTCAGGCGTCGAAGACATCATCGAGCTCCGCCTCACGGGCGAAGAACTGCGGGATCTGAACGACAGCGCCGACGCCGTAAGAGATCTCGTGCAAGTCCTGCACGGCTAGAAGCCTACCAAGGCGGCGTTGCGTTGGGCTGAAAGCGCGTAAAGCCGCAGCGTGCTGACTAGCTGACGAGCTCTACAGGACCTTTATGCGCCTGCGAACTTTGCTCGCGGCGAGGGTAGCGGCCATCTCGTCGAAGACCCGGGCCGGACTCGAATCGACCTCAAACAGGGAGCGTCCTGGCTCACCTGTCGCGTCAGCCACGATCGGGATGCGCCCCATCACCTCAGTGCCTAGCTCCCCTGCTACCCTATCTCCTCCGTCACCCCCAAAGATCTGTAACTGCTCGCCGCACTCAGGGCACTCCGCATAAGCCATGTTCTCTACCACCCCTGCTACCTTCAGGTGTGCCTGCACAGCCATCTTGCCTGCCTTCAGTGCAACGCGGGCCGCGTCTGCCTGGGGGGTTGTGACAACCAGAGCCTCGGCCTTGGGGATCATCTGCGCCACGGTAAGGGCCACATCCCCTGTCCCTGGAGGCATGTCCACGATGATGAAATCAGGCTCGTCCCAGTAGACGTCGCGCATCAGCTGGGTCAGAGCCTTGTTCACTATGGGAGCCCGCCAGATTATGGCCTGCCCTTCGTTTACGAAGTTGCCCATGGAGATGAACTTCAACCCTTGATTAGACTCTATGGGAAATATCACACCCTCAACCACGTTGGGCTTCTCCAAAGAGCCAAGCATCACGGGGATCGAAGAGCCATGTACGTCTGCGTCGAGTATCTCAACGGAGTGTCCAGCCCTGTCGAGCGCCGCTGCGAGGTTTACGGCGACGGTGCTCTTGCCAACCCCTCCTTTGCCGCTAACCACCGCGATTATGCGGGTCTTTGACTCATCGCCAAAGGCTGAAGCCAGCTCCGAGGGGCCGCCATGAAGGGAGCTGAGCAGGTTCTGGCGGTCTTCGTGGCTCATCACGCCGAAGTCGACCTCCACTTGATCTATGCCATCGATCAATATGAGGCGCTCTGTGATGTCAGTGGTGATGG
>DASTKM010000266.1:0-17738 GCA_035715885.1 Rubrobacter sp. | reverse complement strand
ACGAGCCCGACTGGGCTGCCGTCATCCACGTTGCCGTAGCCCCCGTCTACTATCACAACTACATGCTCGGGGAGTTGATCTCGGCCCAGCTAAGGAACTACCTGGAGTCTCACATAACCCGAGGCCCCTTCTACCAGAACGAGGTCGCAGGCCGCTACCTCCTCGAATCCTTCTTCGGCCCCGGCGCCCGCGAGAACTGGCGCGATACCGTACTGCGCGCCACCGGAGCGCCACTAAACCCCGGGTACTTCGTGAAGTCTCTCGGCTAGTCAGCCAGTCAGCACGCTCGAGCTTCGCTTGTCAGCGTCTGCCTGTCAGCTTCACTTTCCGCATTGGGGGGACTGGACGCTCGCTGGCCGCCTACTGGCCGGCCCAAAGGGGGATTTCGGTGCCTTCGAAGGAGCCGTTGCGGGCGCTTTCGGTCCCGACTCTCAGGGTCCCCTTTCCGGAGAACGGCGGCAGATCCAGGGTGGTTTCGAAGTACCCCCAGGTATGGTCTCTGTCGTTGCTCAGGACGGTCTTACGCACCAGGATTTTTCCTTCCGAATCGATCAAGGTAATAGTGTTCGCGGCTTCGGAGTTGCGGGAGTAGCCGTTTACTGTGAGGGGATCGGAGATGCTGGCGTGCGAGCGTGGCTCGACGAGGACCGTGTCGCCGCTCTCCGCGGGGAGCGGCGCCTTCAGATCTCCCTTCGGCTTGAAGTCGAAGACGAGGCGCGCGGGGTCCCCCAGCTCGACCACCTTGTAGAGGAACGCCTCGCGCGCGAAGATGTCCATGAACATGCCTCCCTCGGGGGCGCGCACGACGTGGAAACTCTCGAGCAACCCATCGCCGAATTCGCCATCCGATACACACGTCGCGCTGGCCGAAGGCAGGGTTACGCGCAGAAGGCCTTTCCCTTCCTGGCTCACGAGGCTCCACTCGGGCACGGGACCGCCGGGCTCCAGGCCGGTCCCGAGATCGATCACCGCCCGCTCGTAGTCCTCGTTAGCCTCGTAGCGCACCGCGAGCACGGTGTCGGCATCGTAGCCGGATCCGCCGCTCGCCTGCGTCTTCGCGACGAAAGGGACCCCGGAGGCGTCAGTAGCCCCAGCGAGATCGCCCTCGATCTGCGGAGCCCCGATGCTAGTGGCCTCGGGCATGCCCCCCGTACCTGCCACGCTTTCATTCGAGGTCTCTGCAGGACCGCCCGAAGCGGCAGAAGCCTCTACGGACCGAACCTCCGGACCGGCATTCAGGCAGCCGGCGCAAGGCACGGCCGCCAGGAGCGGGAGCAACAAGAGGGCGGAAGTCCGCCTCACCTCCCACCCGCGTCTGGCCATGCTCTCACGTCCACATGTACATGTTCGGTCATTGGCGCGGGCTATTATAGGTGCGTTCACCTTGCGAGATGTTTAACGCGGTGTTGCGCTCCTGTTACGATGCTGGAGTAGCCACGATACCTCACTTTCGGCGCACAGGAGCATGAAAACATGATCGGATCAGGGGACATAGAGGTCGCGCGGAGGCGTTTGCAAGGAGTGGCGCTCCACACGCCGCTCGTACCGTGTCCACGCAGCGAGGATGACAGGGCACTGTACTTCAAGCTGGAGAGCCTCCAGCCTACGGGCGCTTTCAAGCTGCGCGGCGCGTACAACAAGATCTCTTCCCTCTCCCCTGAGGATCGCCGCCGCGGGGTCGTCGCCCACTCCAGTGGGAACCACGCCCAGGCCGTAGCCTACGCCGCCCGCGTCCTGGAAATGCGGGCCGTCGTCGTAATGCCGCGGGGGGCATCTCGTGTGAAGCTCGACGCGACGGCGGAGCTCGGGGCCGAGGTCGTCCTGGTCGGCCCCGACAGCGCAGAGCGCTCTCGCAAGGCGGAGGAGCTTGCGGTGGAACACGGCTACGTTCCCGTGCCTCCGTACGACGATGAGGTCATTATCGCCGGCCAGGGCACTATCGGGCCGGAGATCCTCGAAGATCTGCCCGATGTGGAGACTGTGCTCGTGCCCGTCAGCGGCGGCGGGCTCATCGGTGGGACCTCGGCCGCCATCAAGCTGGCCCGTCCTGAAGTGCGAGTGATCGGGGTCGAACCCGAGCTTGCAGCCGACGCCAGAGCCAGCCTGGAGAGTGGAAGGCTGGTCGAGTTCCCGGCGGATCAGGTCGCCCGCACGGTTGCTGACGGTTTGCGCGTGCAGAGACTCGGCGAGGCGCCCTTCGAGCATATCCGCGCCTTCGTCGACGAAATCGTCGCCGTAACGGAGGAGGAGATCCTGGAAGCCATGCGCCGCCTGGCCATACGGGTCAAGCTCGTCGCAGAGCCGAGCGGGGCTGTGACGTTCGCCGCCTACCTGTTCCACAGAGAAGAACTGCCCACCTCTCGCCTCACCGTGGCCGTGATCAGTGGCGGCAACGCCGAGTCAGACCTCCTCGCCGAGGTCCTCGCCGGCTCTGCGTTCGAGGGCGTTCGAAATGCTGCTGCAAGATAAGGCCGGGTTCTCACGTAACGGGATCGCCAGGGGGTATATCGACCCTAGTCAGAGATCTCCCTTCTGAGTGCTGCGACAGCCCCTTCGATGGGAACTACGTAGCCCTCGGAGCTTCCGCGGGCTTTGATCTCCACTCCCCCTTTCTCCATGGAGCGGGGTGTCAGGGTCAGGCGTATCGGAGCCCCGATAAGATCAGCATCCTTGAATTTTGCCCCAAGGCTCTCGCGCCGATCGTCGTAAAGCACCTCGACGCCTGCAGAGACCAACCTCTCGTTGAGCCCGTCGGCCACCTCTCCCGCATCGGCCGAGACGATGTGGACGTGATACGGCGCGACGGAGATGGGCCAGACGAGGCCGTTTTCGTCGTGATGTTCCTCCGCGATGCAGGCCAGTAGCCGCCCGAGCCCGATGCCGTAAGATCCCATCACCACGGACTTTCGCTTTCCGTCTGCGTCGAGGAAGCTCGCGCCGAGGGCCTCGCTGTAGCGCGTGCCCAGCTTGAAGATATTCCCGACCTCGACACCCCGAAAGGCTCGCATGGTGTTGCCGCACTCGGGGCAGAGTGAGCCGTTCTCCGCCGCTGCTATGTCAGCGACGATATCAGCCTCGAAGTCCCTGCCGTAGTTGACGTTCAGGAAGTGGGAACCCTCCTCGTTGGCGCCCGCAACCAGGTTGGAGGAGGCCGGTATCGCATCGTCAACGACCACGATCGCCCCCTCCACCCCGAGCGGAGAGCCGTATCCAGGCTCGGCTCCCACGGCCCTGACCTCCTCAGGGAGCGCGGGCCTCAGTCCGCTCGCCCCCACCGCGTTGGCCAGCTTGGTCTCATTGAGCTCCATGTCGCCACGCACGACGGCGAGGACGAATCGCTCGGAGCCCTCGACTGTGGCGACTTGGAAGAGCGCCTTGGCCGTGCTGGACTTCGGTATCTCCAGGGAGTGGGCCAGCGTCTCTATGGTGCTGGCGCCAGGTGTTGGGACCTTTTCTACAGGTCTCTGCTGCTCGGCCCCGGAGATAGGCTTGCGGAACTTCGCCACCTGGCGGTTCGCGGTGTAACCGCAATCGTCGCAGATGAGGATGGTGTCCTCCCCGATAGGCGTAAGGTACATGAACTCGTGGGCCATGCTCCCACCCATGATGCCCACGTCGGCCCCGACGGCTATGGCTGGTAGTCCGCACCGGGCGAAGATCTTGAAGTATGCCTTATAGAGCGTGCTGTATTGTTGGTCGAGGCCCCTCTCATCCCTGTCGAGGCTGTATGCGTCCTTCATGGTGAACTCGCGCGCCCGGATCAGGCCGGCCCTCGGCCGCGGATCGTCTCGGAACTTGGTCTGGATCTGATACACGAGCCTGGGCAACCTCTGGTAAGAGTCCACCTCGCTCGCAGCAAGGCCGGCGACGATCTCCTCGTGGGTCATCGCCAGGACCATCTCTCTGTTCCTTCGGTCGCTGAGCCTGACCAGCTCCTGTCCCGTAGTGTCGTACCGGCCGGATCTCTTCCATACATCGGCCGGCTGCACGACGGGCAACGACAGTTCCTGCCCGCCAGCCGCCTCCATCTCCTCCCGCAAGATCTTCTCGATTTTGCCGATAGACCGCTTTGCCAGTGGCAGATACGAAAAGATCCCGGCCGCCAGTTGCCTGATGAACCCGGCCCTGAGCAGCAGCCCGTGGCTGGCAACCTCCACCCCGGAAGGCGCCTCACGCAACGTCAGGCCGAAGAGTGTACTCATGCGCATGGCGAACAGGCTACAGGCTACAGATTTCAGCCATCAGGACCGCCAGGGAGTCGTCCCACTCCACTTGCCGACCCCTGATTCTCAGTACGCAATCAAACACGCCGACTCCTTTCTACAGTGGATGGCCTAAGCCAGATAACTTCTCCACGAGAACCTGTCGCCTGATACCTGAAGCCTAAGTCGCTAGATACGGTGTTGTGCCGTAGTGGGCGACGCCGGTACGGCAGGTGGCCGTCTTCTCGCCCAGCTCCATCCGCATCCGGTCCTCTGTGCCCTCGAAGCCGAACTCTTGCAAGAGGGAGTGCGCGTGGCATCCGGCCGGACCGGGGACCGTGACCTGGACGGGCGTACCTCCGGTCGCCGATAGAGCTCGGGCGAGCAGGAGGCGGGCCACGTCGGGTGTGGAAGCCAGGAAGGGGCCGATACGGGTCGCGCGGCCCCTGACGCTCCGGATCAGGTAGCCCTTGATACGGCCCGTCGAGTCGCGGACGACGAGACCGCGTCCTGGATGTAGTCTCAGGGTGGCGAAGAGCAGAGCCGAACGGTCGGCTCCGTAGCTCCAGCGGTCCACGCCGTAGAGCTCGGGCAGGTCCCCGAACGTGAGCGTCTCGACCCTGTGCCCGTCTACTTGATCGGGAACGCGGAGTCTCCAAGATCCTTCCTCAAGACGGTAAACGGTGCGCGGCGTGACCTCCTCGAAACCGAGCGACCGGTACAGTCCCTCCGCCCGCAGGGTCGAGTAGAGCCTGATCGTCTTCGCGCCACGGCTTCTGAGGTAGGCTACGGCCCAGGTGGAGAGCAGGGCGCCGAGGCTGAGGCCCCTGTACCCGTCGTGGACTGCGAGATGGCAGAGGACGCCGATGTCTCCGAGCGGCACAGCACCGACCATACCCGCCAGCTCGCCGTCAGGCGCCTCGGCCACAGCCCAGCGGGCGTCGCGCACGCCGCGTAGGAGGTCGAAAGCCCTCGGGTCAGCCGACCAGCGTACGATGCTCCGTAGCTCGAGTATGCGCTCCAGGTCAGCATCGTCCATCTGCCTGACGCGGACGCCCGAGTCCGTCTCGGTCACTGTCCGTAACACGTTCTTGGGGGGAGTCTTTTCTACTTCGTTGTCATCTCTCGCGCTGAATGCCAGCAAGGTTTTCCCTCGATCTCACTTTATTCATGGATAGAGAACGTTCCGCGCAAAAGGTTTCAGAGAAACCTCTAGAGACGCGGATGCCCCGAACTCGCCCTAGAGGGACGGTCGGGGCAGGGACGGTCGAGGGAACCGTCCTGTAAAGGAGCTCGCTGTAAACCCTATGTGATCTCGCTCCACACCAGCAATGCTACAACATGGCACGCTGACATGGAAGGATTCTGAGAGAAGATTCGCTGAACGGCCCTAAGTGCGCTGTATCACCCCGTTCAGTATCCCGTCTATCTCCGAGATCATATCCGCGGAGAGCTCCACCCCGGAAGCTGCGGCGTTGTCGTCGACCTGCTCGGGTCTGGAGGCGCCGATGATCGCGCTGCTCACGTTCCCCAGGCGCAACACCCAAGCGAGGGCGAGCTGCGGCATGCTGAGGCCTGCTTCAGACGCGACGGAGCGCAACGCGTCCACGGCCGAGAGAACTTCCTCGTTCATGAGCTGCTGCATAAAGCGGTTGGATTCCGGGTCGGCTGCGCGGGTGCCCTCCACGGGGGCATCGCCTGAACGATACTTGCCCGTCAGTATGCCCTGGGCGAGCGGTGAGAAGACCACCTGGCCAACGCCTTCGCGCTCGCAAAGGGGTATGACTTCGCCTTCGATCCGGCGTTGGATCATGTTGTACTGCGGCTGGTTGGAGACGATCCGATCCAAGTTCATCTCACCAGCGATCCTCAGCGCGTCGGAGATCTGGTCGGCCGTCCACTCCGAGACTCCGATGTAAAGGACCTTCCCCTGCCGCACCAGGTCGTCGAGCGCCCTCATGGTCTCCTCTAGTGGTGTGTTCTCATCGTAGCGGTGGCACTGGTAAAGGTCGACGTAGTCAACCCCAAGCCGCTTTAGCGACGCGTTGCACTGCTCGGTTATGTGCTTGCGCGAGAGGCCCCTGTCGTTTGGTCCCTCCCCCATCGGGAAGTACACCTTCGTCGCCAGAAAGTACGAGTGGCGCTCGAAGTCTTTCAATGCCTGGCCCACGATCTCCTCGGCCGCCCCACGCATGTACACGTTGGCCGTGTCGAAAAAGTTGATGCCGAGCTCGTACGCCCTGTCTATACAGGACTTCGCCTGCTCTTCGGCAACGCTCCCGCCGTAGGTCAGCCAGCTCCCAAGAGAGATCTCGCTGACCTTCACACCACTCTTACCCAACCGCCTGTACTCCACCAAAACCTCCAGTGTACAGAGAACAAGGTACCAATAGTACACGCCTGACGGCCCGTAAATCCCCTATCCTACCGGCCCATCGCGCTGTAACCGGCCTTGCTTACTGATTTGTTGTCGGTTAAGAGCACCTTTATTGCAAGAACGGCCTATTTTGTTACAATGCTCCCATCGATATTCGATCCACGAAGAAGGAGCAGGAGCAAAGGTGCGAGCAACGCTACAGCCCGGCCTGACAAACAGGCTGACGAAGTATCTTAGGACCACGCAGCAGCTCATCGAGGAAGGCCGTGACGCGGTCTCAAGCAAGGAGCTCGGCGACTTCACGGGCATTAACCCCGTGCAGGTACGCAGGGATCTGAACGCCATAGGCTTCTCGGGCACTCGCGGGGTGGGCTACCAGGCCTACGATCTCGTCGAAGCTGTGAGGAACATCCTGGGTCTCAGGCAGACCTACAACATCGCGCTGGTCGGCGCGGGCAACCTCGGCAGCGCCATTGCGGCGAGCACCATCCTCCCCAAGAGGGGCTTCGTCATACACGACGTCTTCGACGACAACCCGGAGAAGATCGGACGCACCGTGGGCAACGTCGTCGTCAAGCACATAGACGAGCTCAAGAAGAGCGTCACCGAGGCAGAGGAGATCATCGGCATCATCGCGACCCCAGCCTCCTCGGCCCAGGAGGTCGCCAACCTGATGGTCGACTCAGATATCAGGGTCATCCTCAATTACACCGACGTCCTCCTCCACGTCCCATCTCACGTGGACGTCCATCGTATAGACCCCACCGCCCAGCTAATGCACACGCTTTATTATCTGACCCAGGCCGAGGGGCAAGAGGCGTCTTAAAGCATTTCAGCTGGTCAGCTAGTGGTCCTCGGTACTCAGCCTGGGACCACTTCTCTCTGTGGAGAACCGCACGCAGCCGCTTCACGGAAGCGCCACTCACAGCCCTGGCTGAAATGCTGACAAGTCGCCTGGTACAGGCGACTTGCTGACCGGCTGACTAGCTTGAAACAGAGGAAGAGCCCGGGGCGCACCTAGGGGTGATAGGTGGGGAAAGGGAAAGGAGGAGTAGCGCCCCGGACTCTTTAATTGTGCCGGTTTAGTTTCGCACCAACCGACTGATTGGATGATACATCGCTCGTTACACTTTGTAAAGGCTTTGGAACAGAGAATTTAGAAACTTTTTGTAGATATCTGCAAAATGCACATAAAGATATAGTGGGTATCTAAGGCAAGCTGGGCCAGGGAGTGTGGATCTTGCGTTTAGGCTATGACTCTTCGGCCACGACCTGCTCGTACTCTTGGGGGGAGAGGAGGTGGGGTTCGTCCGAGGTGCGGAGCTTGACGATCCAGCCCTCCCCGTATGGGTCCTCATTTATGTTCTCGGGGGCATCTTCGAGTGCCGAGTTGACCTCGACTACCTCGCCGCCGACAGGAGCGTACAGATCCGAGACTGCCTTGACGCTCTCGACGGTGCCGAAGGACTCGCCGGCGTCGAAGGTATCTCCTTCACCGGGCAACTCGACGAAGACGACGTCGCCCAGTTCGTCCTGCGCGTGGTCCGTGATACCGATGGTCGCGGTTTCGCCCTCTATGCGGACCCACTCGTGGCTCTCTGTGTACTGAAGGTCTTCAGGTATGTTCAAGGCTCTCCCCTATCCTCCGGTGCGCTTGTAGAACGGTAGCGGCACGGTCTTCGCCGGTACTGGGTTATCCCTTATCACGATCTCGAACCTATCTTCCACCCCTGGATCTACGAGCGCAAGGCCTATCGCCTTCTCGAGGGTGGGAGACTTGGTGCCGCTAGTGACCTCACCGACGATCTCAGCCCCGCTGGTTACATGGTGGCCGTGGCGTGCGATCCCACGCCCCTCCATCTCGAAGCCGACGAGCTTCTTGCGCAGCCCCTCGGTGTCCTCGAGCAAGAGCGCCCTCTGCCCGATAAAACGCTGCTCCTTGTCGAGGTGCACCGCGAAGGAGATGCCGGCTTCGAGGGGCGTGGTCTTTGCATCGAGCTCGTTGCCGTAGAGGCACATCCCCGCTTCGAGGCGAAGCGTGTCCCTGGCGCCGAGTCCTGCCGGGGTGGCGCCTGCCTCTACCAGGCGGCGCCAGACGCGCGGGGCGTCGCCTCCGGAAAGGTAGATCTCGAACCCGTCCTCACCCGTGTAGCCGGTGCGGGAGATGAAACACTTCGCACCGTCGACCACTCCTTCGACGAACCGGAAGGGCTTGAGGCCCGACAAATCCGTTTCGGTGAGGTCCTGCAGGAGCCCTGCCGCCTCGGGTCCCTGCAACGCTAGAAGCGCCCAGTGGTCGGATTCGTCAGCGACTTCCACGTCGAATTCATTGGTGTTCTCCCTAAAGTGTTCGAGATCCTTCGCGCGGTTCGAGGCGTTTACGACGACGAGGAAGTCGCTTTCGCGCCGGTAGACGATCACATCGTCCACCGTCCCCCCGTCCTCGTAGCAGACCGCCGAGTAGCCTGCCTGCCCTACATCCAGGCGCGAGACGTCACGGGTTACGAGGCGCTGGACGGCGCTTTCGGCGTCAGGGCCGCGGAAGATGACCTCGCCCATATGCGAAACGTCGAAGAGCCCGGCGTGGTTACGAACCGCTTTGTGCTCGGCCTGTATGCCCGAATACTGCACGGGCATCTCGTAGCCGGCGAAGTCAACGAGCCGCGCCCCGAGGTCCTTATGCTCGTCGTAGAGCGGAGTGTGCTTGAGGCCCTCCTTAGCCACCGCTACCACCTGGCCTTGAGTTGCCTGGCGGCACGTGTCTCGTCGAGGCGGCGCGTCGGGGCGTGGGTTGGAGCTTCTTCGAGGTCTTCCTGGCTCGTCTCGGCCAGTTCCAGCATCGTCCCTATAAAGTCGTCGAGGGTCTCTTTGGACTCCGTCTCGGTCGGCTCTATGAGCATGGCCTCCTTGACGACGAGGGGGAAGTAGATCGTCGGCGGATGATACCCGTAGTCGATCAGCCCCTTGGCGATATCCAGAGCCCTCTTGCCCTGCGGAGGCTGCACGACGACCTCGTGCTTGCACAGCTCGTCGTAAGGTATGCGATAGGTGCCCCTGAGCTGTGCCCGCACGTAGTTGGCGTTCAGAACAGCCATGTCCGTCACGTCCCTGAGCTCGGGGCCGTGCATCCTGATGTAGTTCCAGGCTCTCAGCATCTGTCCGAAGTTGCCGTGGAAGCCTGCCACGCGACCGAGGCTCTTCTCGGGACGAACGAAACGGTACGCGTCGCCCTCCTTCTCTACCGTGGGCTCGGGGAGGAAGGGCGCGAGGTCATCCGAGCAGGCGATGGCGCCGCAGCCAGGTCCGCCGCCTCCATGGGGGGTGGAGAAGGTCTTGTGCAGGTTGAAGTGCATGATGTCTACGTCGGCTTCGGCCGGGCGCATACGGCCCATGTTCGCGTTCATGTTCGCGCCGTCCATGTAGAGGAAGGCGCCCGCCTCGTGCAGGACGGCGGCGATCTCGGCGATGTTCCGCTCGTAGACGCCGCAGGTGTTGGGGTTGGTGATCATGAGCGCCGCCGTCGAATCGTCTACCATCTCCCTCAGCTCGTCAACGTCGACGCACCCATGCTCGTCGAGCCCGACCTCCTTTGCCATGAACCCAGCCATCGAGGCTGTCGCAGGGTTGGTCCCGTGCGCCGTCGAAGGAACGAGGACTGCGGTGCGTCCATCGTCACCGGCATCGTCGAAGAACTTCTTGACCATCAGGATGCTGGTCAGCTCCCCCTGCGCCCCGGCGAGAGGCTGCAGGGAGACGTAAGGTAGCCCGGACACCTCGGCGAGGAAGCCCTGTAGCTCGTGCATGATCCGTAGGGCGCCCTGGGACTGGGCTTCAGGCTGGAGCGGATGGAGCCCCGCGAAGCCGGGGACGACGGCGGCTGCCTCGTTGGCGCGGGGGTTGTGCTTCATCGTGCACGAGCCCAGGGGGTAGAACGTAGTGTCGATACCTTCGTTCTCGCGCGCGAGGTTTGTGTAGTGTCGGATCACGGTAGGCTCGTCCACCTCGGCTAGGCGTGGCTTCTGTTTACGCAACACCGACCCAGGCAGTATGGTTTCAAGCTCTTTCATCTCCACGTCCGGCTTTGGGAGGGTATAACCCCTGCGGCCCTCACGGCCTTTGTCCCGAATCAGGTTAAAGGGCATCTGCAACCACCTCCACGAAGGCGTCTAATTCTTCCCTGGTGCGCTTCTCCGTCACAGCGACGAGCATCGCCCCGTCCCCCAGATCCAGGCCTCCCACCATCCCGGCCTCCAGCAAAGCCTCATTGGCCCGCTGGACATCGGGCAACTCCACGGCGAACTCCCAGAGGAAAGGTGCCTCCTGATACCGAAGCCCGAAGCCTGAAGCCTGAAGCCTCTCTGCCAAATAATGGGCCTTCGAGATGGAGAGCTCGGCCACTTCGCGCAGTCCTTCCGGTCCCATCAAGGCCGTGTAGACGGTCGCGGCCAGGGCCGTGAGTGCCTGGTTGGTGCAGATGTTGGAGTTCGCCTTCGCGCGCCTGATGTCCTGCTCGCGCCCCCGCAGTGTGAGGACGTAGGCCAGCTTTCCGTCTTTGTCTATGGTTTCTCCCGTGATACGTCCCGGGAGCTGGCGGACGAAATCCTCCCTAGTCGCCATGTAGCCTGCGTATGGGCCACCGAAGATGAGCGGCATCCCGAGCGGCTGGGCCTCGCCCACGGCCACATCGACCCCCAGGTTCCCGGGGGCTTCGAGCACGGAGAGTGAGATCGGGTCGCACACCGCAACACAGAGCGCCTCCACATCGCGCGCCGCCTCCGAGGCGGCCCCTATATCCTCGACGACCCCGAAGAAGTTCGGGCTCTGCACGAAGACGCCAGAGATGTCGTCGGGCAGATTGGAGAAGTCCGTGGCGCCATCTTCGAACGGTTGTTCCACAACCTCCACGCGGTAGGTCTCTATAACCTCGCGGTAGCGGGGGTTGAGGCCGGCGGAGACTGCGACTTTGGGTTCACGCTTCGTCACCCTCGCCGTCATGAGGGCGGCTTCCACGACGGCGTTCGCGCCGTCGTATACGGAGGCATTGGAGATCTCCAACCCTGTCAGTTCGGAGATCATGGACTGGAACTCGAAGATGGACTGCAGGGTGCCCTGGCTGATCTCCGGCTGGTAAGGGGTGTAAGAGGTCAGGAACTCACCGCGCGAGATGATCGCGCCAATGGCGGAGGGTACGATCCTATCGTAGGCCCCCGCACCGAGAAAGATCGGTAGCCCCCAGACATTCTCCTTGGCCAGGGCGTCTACCTCTCTCAGCGCCTCGTACTCCGAGAGGGTCGGCGGAAGGTCGAGCTCTCCTTCATATCTCGGGTGGACGTCGGCGAAGAGGTCGTCTAGGGTCTCGACCCCGATGGCGTCCAGCATCTCCTGTACATCGGCCTCTGTGTGCGGTGTGAATCGCGCCACGCGCCTCTACCCCCTGTCTCGGGTGAGCGTTGCTTTTTCCGCCCTGTCCCAAGCCTGAGAGTGTTACCCCGTCGGCGCCGGTCCGTGCCGGACTCTCCAGGACGCCCTCCGGTCCGCGGTCCTTTTGCCTGAGAGATTCAGATTGCCCCGGCAACCCTTTCACCTTCGGCGGCCGTCACGAGGTCTCCCCCACACCTCAAACGACTCTCTCCCGCGGCCCTCATCGGGCAAGTTCGGACTATAGCATAAGGGGCGTGGGTTGACGCTTCTCTACGTGTAAGCCTCGCGCCCTACCCTGACCGAGTCTCGCTCTGCGAAGTGATCGCTTATGTACTTCTCCCCCTCGTCGCAGAACAGTGTGATGATGGTCTCGAGCTCGGGGTAGGCCCCGCGTACCTTCCTGGTGGCTATGAGGTTGGCGCCGCTCGAAGGGCCGACGAAGAGGCCGCATTTCCTGGCGAGGCGGCGCATCTCCTCTACGGCCTCTTCGGAGTCGACGGTCAGGGCGGTGTCGACCAAGTCCCTGTGGCGCTCGAAGATGCCTGGGACGAAGCCGTCGGCTATGCCTTCGATCAGGTGATCCCCCACCTCGCCGCACATGATGGTCGATGACTCGGAGGGCTCCATCGCGAAGAGCTTGACGCGCGGGTTGACCTCACGGAACGCCTGTCCGACGCCGATGAGAGTTCCCCCTGTCCCGACCCCCATAACGAGGGCGTCGGGGACGACGCCCTCGGGTAGCTGGGCCAGTATCTCCGGCCCGAGCCAGATCCTGTTCTCCTCCACGTTCCACTCCGACTCGAACTGGGCCGGGCAGAAGTATCCGGGTTCCTGCCCGAGCTCCTTTGCTTTGGCCAGGGCTTCGTTGACGTGGAAGTGCCCGACCTCCATCACCTCGGCCCCGAAAGCGCGGCTTATGGCGACGCGCTCGCCGCTCATCCCCTCGGGCATCACCACGAGCATCCTGTATCCCTTGACCGCGGCGACCATCGAGAGGGCGTTGCCCGTGTTGCCCGAAGTGGCCTCGACGATGGTATCGCCCGGTCGCAGAAGCCCCTCGTTCTCGGCGCGTTCGACCATGTACTTCGCAACGCGTGCTTTGATGGACCCGGAAGGGTTCAGGTACTCGAGCTTGCAGTAGATGCCCTCGACCTGGAGCATCGGCGTGTTTCCTATGGCGTCGAGGATGCTGTTGGAGATCCCGCTTTTCATGCCGACCACCTCCTATTCAGGGGTAACGTATGCCCCCGAGAGGCCGCCGTCAACCATGAAGGTGGAGGCGTTGACGTAGGAAGCGTCGTCGGAGGCCAGGAAGAGGACGGCGCCCGCGATCTCCGTCGCCTCCGCGAACCGTCCCATCGGCAGGTGTACGAGCCTGCGCTCCGCTTTCTCCGGGTCCTTGGCGAAGATCTCCTGCAGAAGCGGTGTATTCACCGGGCCCGGACAGAGCGCATTGACGCGTATCCCCCTCCTGGCGAACTCGATCCCGAGCTCGCGGCTGAGGGCCAGCACGCCGCCCTTCGATGCGGTGTAGGAGATCTGGGATGTGGCAGCACCCATCACGGCGACGAAAGAGGCGGTGTTGATGATCGAGCCTCCTCCCCGCTCCAATAGGTAAGGTATCCCATATTTGCAGCACAGGTAGACGCTCTTGAGGTTCACGTTCTGGACGCGCTCCCAGGCTTCGAGCCCCGTCTCCAAGATCGAGTCGTCGTCGGAAGGGGAGATGCCGGCGTTGTTGAAGAGCACGTCTATACCGCCGAAACGCTCGGCCGTCTCGTCGTACATGCGTTGCACGTCTTCGGGGTCGGTTACGTCGGCGTGGACGTAGATGCCGTCTATCTCGGAGGCCGTCTCCTGACCCGGCTCGTCTGCCAGATCCACTATGCAGACGCGGGCGTCTTCCTCGGCGAAGCGGCGGGCGGTCTCCCGGCCTATGCCACCGGCGCCGCCGGTTACGACGGCGACCTTCCCTTCCAGGCGTCCAGGCATATCAGTCCTCCTCTGTGGCCAGGTAGACGTTCTTTACCTCCGTGTAGTAGTCGAGGGCGCGCGGGCCTAGCTCGCGTCCGACGCCGGACTGCTTGAAGCCGCCGAAGGGGGTGGCCACCCTGACGGAGGTGTTGGAGTTGACGGAGATCACGCCCGTCTCCATGCGACGTGACACGCGCAGGGCGCGGGCGCCGTTCTCGGTCCAGATCGAACCTGAGAGGCCGTAGACGGTGTCGTTGGCCTGGCGCACGGCGTCCTCTTCGTCCTCGAAAGGGATCACGGCGACGACGGGTCCGAAGATCTCCTCCCTGGCTGCCCGATCGCCGTTGGAGAGCGGAGCCAGCACCGTCGGGGGGAACCAGAACCCGGAGCCTTCCGGTGCCTCGCCCCGGATCGCCACGGGTGCGTCTTCTGGGACGTATGCGGCGACTCTCTCGCGGTGGTCGGCGGAGATCAGAGGTCCCATCTCCGTCTCCTCGTCCAACGGGTCCCCGACCCGGAAACCCTCTACCACGGGCTGCATGAGCGAGAGGAACTCGTCGAAGGCGCCTTTCTCGACCAGGATGCGCGAGCGGGCGCAGCAGTCCTGCCCGGCGTTACCGAAGACGGCGATGGGCGCCGAAGCGGCGGCCTTCTGCAGGTCGGCATCGGCGAAGACAACGTTCGCGGACTTGCCCCCCAGCTCCAGGGTGACGCGCTTTATGGTGCCTGCGGCCCCCGCCATGATGCCCTTGCCGACCTCCGTGGAACCCGTGAAGGCGACCTTGGCTACGTCCGGGTGCTCGACGAGCCTCTTCCCGACCTTGCTCCCAGGACCGACCACGACGTTGACGACGCCCTCGGGGATGCCTGCTTCGAGGGCTATGCGCTCGAACTCCATGGCACTCAGCGGCGTGAGCTCCGCAGGCTTGAGGACGAGCGTGTTTCCGGCCGCCAGGGCCGGGGCCATCTTCCAGCTCGCTATGGTGAGCGGGAAGTTCCAAGGGACGATGAGGCCCACGACGCCTAACGGTTCGCGAAAGGTCACGTCGACGCCCCCAGAGACCGGAATGGTGTCGCCGAGCAAACGCTCCGGCATCCCCGCGTAGTAGTGGAAAGTCTCCGCTACCATCGCCATCTCGCCGCGGGAGTCGCCTATGGGCTTGCCGGTGTTCTTCGACTCCAGTTGCGCCAGGTTCTCCTGTTCCGCATCGAGTGCGTCGGCGAGACGCCTGAGCAGACGCGAGCGATCGCCGGGTTGCACATCTCTCCACGCCGGGAAGGCGTCTCTGGCGCGGGCGATGGCCGCGTCGGCGTCATCCTCGGTGGCGGGTTCGAGGCTCTCTACCACCTCTTCGGTCGCCGGGTTCAGGACTTCGAGCATCTACGAGACCTCCGAAACTAGGGCCTTTATGAGCTGGCTCTTCTCATCTTCTTCGGGGTGCCAGAGCACGCCGAGCACGAAAGGACAGGATGGGTCTTCGAGGGCCTCCACCGCATCGTCTTCGACAGCCCAGCCCGTAACCTGGAGGTCTTCCCCTACCGCCTTTATCCCCTGGTGGTGGTGAGACTTGGCCGGCGTCCTCTCCGAGCCGGCGGCGCGGGCGGCGAGTGAGTCGGGGACGAGGCGCACCTCGTGGTCGGCGAAGGTGCCTGGCGTGCGGCGATGTTCTTCGTGGCCCAGCACGTCGGGGAGGTGTTGTTCTATGGTGCCTCCGTAGGCGACGTTGAGGACCTGCATCCCGCGGCAGATGCCGAGGACGGGCATCTCGCGCTCCAGGGCTCCGCGCACCAGCGAGAGTTCGTAGGCGTCGCGCTCCTCCTGTACGGGTCCTGTCTCGGGGTGCCTTTCGTCTCCGTAGAGGGCAGGATCCAGGTCCCCAGCCCCTCCTGTGACGACGAGCGCGTCGAGAAGGTCGAGCACCCCGCCAGGGTCCTCCGCATCTTCCGGATCTGGAGGCAGCAGGACTGCACGCGCGCCGGCGCGCTGCACGGCCTCTACGTAGCGCGCCGGGCTGATGACCGCCGGTATCTCCTCCCAGACGCCGGAGTTGATCTGCTCCGTAGCCGCTGTGACACCGATATTCGGCCTGGACTTCCCTTTCACAGGCGTTCGAAGTTCCGGTAGCGTTCCCAGTCGGTAACGGCGGCCTCGAAGGCTTCGATCTCGACGCGCGCCATGTTCAGGTAGTGCTCGACGACCTCATCCCCGAACGCACTGCGGGCCGTCTCACTCTGGGCGAAGAGCTCCTGCGCCTCGCGCAGGTTCGTCGGTACGTGCGGTTTGTCCGCCTCGTAGGCGTTGCCTTCGAACTCGTCTTCCAGGGAGAGTTCATTCTCTATACCGTGCAGACCGGCGGCGATCATGGCTGCGATCGCCAGGTAAGGGTTCACGTCCCCGCCAGGCAGGCGGTTCTCCACGCGCAAGGAGCCGCCGTGGCCGACGACGCGCATGCTACAAGTGCGGTTGTCCTTGCCCCAGGCGACTGCAGTAGGGGCGAAGGAACCCTTCGCGTAACGCTTGTAGGAGTTTATGTTCGGGGCGAAAAAGAGCGTGAGTTCGCGCAGGGAGGCGAGCTGGCCAGCGAGGAAGTGGTTGAAGGTGTCCGAGAAACCGTGGTCTTCGGCGAAGACGGGTGCGCCGTCCTCCGCGCGCAGGCTCAGGTGGATGTGGCAGGAGTTACCCTCGCGCTCGTCGAACTTCGGCATAAAGGAGATGGAGCAGCCCTCCTGGGCGGCGATCTCCTTGGCGCCGTTCTTGTAGATCGCGTGCCCGTCCGCGGTGGTGAGAGCGCGGTCGAACCGGAAGTTGATCTCGTGCTGCCCGAAGTTGCACTCGCCCTTCGCATCCTCCACCGCGAGCCCAGCCCCCGCCATCGAGTTGCGGATGCGGCGCAGCAGCGGCTCGATGCGCGCCGTTCCCAGGAGCGAGTAGTCGACGTTGTAGTAGTTGGCTGGCTCCAGATCTCTGTACCCTTTACGCCAGGCTTCCTCGTAGGAGTCCATGAAGACGATGAACTCGAGTTCGGTCCCTACGAAGGCTTCCAGGCCACGTTCGGAGAGCCTCCCTAGCTGGCGCTTGAGGACCTGCCGGGGCGAGGCGACGACCGGAGAGCCGTCCTCCCAGAGCAGATCGCAAGTCACGAGCGCCGTCCCCTCCTGCCAGGGGACTCGCCTGAGGGTGTCCAAATCAGGCTTGAAGACGAAGTCGCCGTATCCGCGCTCCCAGGAGGACATCGCGTATCCCTCTACGGTGTTCATCTCCACGTCCACGGCCAACAGGTAGTTGCAGCCTTCGGCGTCGTGCTCGACCACCTCATCGAGGAAGTGAGTCGCTGTGAGACGCTTGCCCTGGAGCCGGCCCTGCATATCCGTCATCGCCAGGAGGACGGTGTCGATCGTTCCAGCTTCGACCTCGGAGCGCAGGGTGTCGAGGTCGAGGCGTCCAGCCGCCTGAATCGTGTCCAATTCTTGCTCCTCTCTAGCTTCCGGCCAGCTCGGACTCGGCCTTCTCGATAGTGGCGAACTCTTCTTCCGGCGCCTGGGCGACGAGGTGATGGCGGCTGTAGAAGCCGAAGTAGGCGAGGAAGAGCACGTAGACACCCAGCGTGATAAACGCCGCCGTCGGGTCCACGATAAAGGTCGCGATGACGGCCAGCACCGCCAGCACGAGCGCCACGCCCGAGGTCGCCATACCGCCCGGCGTACGGTACGGGCGTTCGAGGTCGGGCTCATTGCGGCGCAGGAGGATGTGCGAGAGCATCATC
>DASTKM010000265.1:0-3849 GCA_035715885.1 Rubrobacter sp. | reverse complement strand
AGGAACTAGGCCTGAAAGCTGGCACTCCCGTTGCCGAGGGAGGAGTAGACGCCTACGTCGGGGCGATCGGCCTCGGGGTGGTCGAGCCGGGGAAGATGGCCCTGATCACAGGCTCTTCGCACGTCATGATCGGGCAGAGTGCGAGACCTATCCACGATCCAGGTTTCTGGGGCGCCTACACGGACGCTATGATCCCAGGCCAGTACAGCGTGGAGGCCGGGCAGGCCTCCACGGGCTCCATCGTGGCCTGGTTCAAGAACCAGTTCGCGGGCGACGCGGCCGCCGAGGCCCGTGAGCGCGGCGTGGATACTTACGATGTCCTGACCGAGCAGGCGCGCGACGTGCCCATCGGTTCGGATGGGCTGATCGTACTCGATTACTTCCAGGGCAACAGGTCTCCCTATACCGACCCCCTGGCTCGCGGCATGATGTGGGGACTGACCCTGAGCCACACTCCTGGACACGTCTTCCGCGCCATCATCGAGGGCATCTGCTACGGTACGGAGAACATCCTGCGCACCATGCGCGGACAGGACTTCGAGCCGAAGCTCAACGTCGTCTCCGGTGGACCGGCCAAGAGCGAGTTGTGGATGCAGATGCACGCCGACGTGTCGAACGTGCCGATCTCGTTCACCAGAGTGAGCGAGGGCCCCGTTCTCGGCTCGGCGATGCTGGCTGCCGTCGGGGCCGGCATCTACCCCGACATCCCGGCCGCGGCCGAGAACATGGTCCACACCGCCGACACCATCGAACCCGACCCCGGGCGCCACGAAGAGTACAGGTTCTACGTGGACCGCTACATGGAAGCATATCCGCAGATGAAGGAGCTGATGCACAAGACGGAGCGCCACGTCGCCAGCGGAACGCCCGCGGCAGGGGAGTAGATTATATGGGCGCAAAGCTCATCGAAGCGGCCCTGCAGGAGGCTACGGACACACAGAACGTGAACATCGGGGGGCGCGCGCTCGCCTCTCTCCCCGGAGTCTTCAGGGAGGGTTTCGGCGACAACCCTGCGGTCGTAGTCGCCGACGGGAACACGTTCGAGGTGGCAGGCAAGGAGGTCAGGCGGCGGCTCGAAAGAGCCGGGCACACTGTGATGGAGCCTTATGTATTCCCGGCGGAGCCGCCCCTATACACCGAGTACTCGAACATCGTGACGTTGAGGGACTCCTTGCTGGAGCACGACGCGATCCCTGTGGCCGTAGGGTCGGGCACTATAAACGATATCGTCAAGCGGTCCGCCCACGAGTGCGAGAGGTCCTATATGTGCGTCGCAACAGCCGCATCGATGGACGGGTACACTGCTTTTGGCGCTTCGATCGAGAAGGACGGGTTGAAGCAGACGCTCTCCTGTTCCGCTCCCAGGGCTGTGGTGGCTGACCTGGAAGTCCTGAAGCATGCTCCCGGGGACATGACGGCCTCGGGGTATGCGGATCTCCTCGGCAAGGTGACATCAGGTGCCGACTGGTTGGTCGCCGACGCCCTCCAGGTCGAGGAGATCGATCCTACAGGCTGGTCGCTGGTGCAGGACCACCTGCGCGGGTGGACGGACAGCCCGGCCGAGTTGCGCGCCGGAGATCTAAAGTCCACCGAGCAGCTTATGGAGGGTCTGATCCTGTCCGGCCTCGGGATGCAGTCCTACCAGTCTTCAAGAACGGCCTCGGGAGCCGAGCACCAGTTCAGCCACCTGTGGGAGATGGAAGGCCTGGGACACGGAGAAGGTCACAGAGGAACTCCCCTCTCCCACGGCTTCAAGGTAGGGGTTGGCACGGTGGCCATCGCCGCGCTCTACGAACGAGTACTGGAACGCGACCTGGGCGACCTAGACATCGAGGCGCTCCATGCCTCCTGGCCCACCAGGGATGCGATGGAACGATCCGTGCGGGCGCAGCATACGGTCCCGGACCTGGAGAGAGGCGCCGTCGAGCAGACCCTCGCCAAATACATCAGCGCGGGCAAACTCGCGCAGAGGCTGGAATTGCTTCGGGACGTGTGGCCAGGACTGCGCCAGAAGGTTAGAGTGCAGCTGATGCCGGCCAAACAGATAAGAGAGAAACTACAGGCCGCCGGTTGTCCCACCGGCCCCGTCGAGATCGGGCTCAGCTGGGAGGACTTCGAGGCGACGTACTTACGGGCGCGGACGATCCGCAAGCGCTATACCGTCCTCGACCTGGCCTTCGAGGCTGGCATCCTGGAGGAGTGCGTGGACGAACTGTTCGCGCCTGAGGGCTACTGGGGCCGTGCCGCAGCCTCGCACGCAAGGATTGACGGAACGCGGGTGGCAGGCTCGTTCCAACGTTCGGAAGAAGCATGACGACCGTTAGTGTTCTTGGCTCGGGCATAATGGCCACGGCCCTCGCTTTTCCGCTCTCGGACAACGGCCACGAGGTACGCCTGATCGGCACGCACCTCGACCGTGAAATCATCGACAGCATCAAGGAGACGGGGGTGCATCCTGGCCTCGACCTCGAGGTCCCCCGGGCGGCCAGAGCCTTCCAGCTCGAGGAGGCCGAGGAGGCGTTCGATGGGGCCGATGTCGTCATGAGCGGGGTCAACTCGTTCGGGGTGCGCTGGGCAGGCGGCCAGCTCTCTTCGCTGCTCCAGCCTGGCATGCACGTCCTCTCCATCGCCAAGGGGATGGAGGCCACGGAGAGCGGCGACCTGCGCATCCTGCCCGAGGTGCTCGCAGGGGAGGTGCCTGAGGGCCTTCGGGAGCAGGTGTCCTGGTCGGCCATAGCCGGACCCTCCATCGCCGGCGAGGTCGCCGTGGGGCGGGATACGTGCGTGGTCTTCACCGGCCGCGACGCCGGCGTGTTGGAGGAGATGGCTGGCCTCTTCCGAACACCCTACTATCATGTGTGGACCTCGTCCGACTTCATCGGCGTCGAGGTGTGCGCTGCGGCCAAGAACTGCTACGCTCTCGGTGCCGGTTTTATGGAGGGCATACTCGACCGTGAGGGCCAGTCGGAGGCACGGTACCGTAACTATGACTACGGGGCCGCGCTCTTCGGCCAGGCGACGCGGGAGCTGAGGCGGTTCATGGAACTGCTCGGCGGCGAGCCCGAGACACCATACGGATTGGCAGGGGTTGGGGATATGTTCGTCACCAGCATGGGAGGACGTAACGTGAAAGTGGGGCGTCTCGTAGGCTCGGGACTGCGGTTCTCCGAGGCGCGCGAGCGGATGCCTGGGGTGACGCTCGAAGGGGCGGCGGCTATCGAGGTAATCGGTGGCGCGCTTCCCAAGCTTACCGACCGCGGTATCATTCGACCCGAAGACTTCCCCCTGATGCGCCACCTGCACTCCGTGGTCGGATTGGACGAGCCTCTGGACATGCCCTGGCGTACGTTTTTCGGGGGCGAACCACCACAAAGTAAAGCAGGGAAAGGATAGAGATGTCATCACGCATACCGCAAGACATCGAGAGGCAGGCCTTCGATCTGATCGTGGTCGGAGCCGGCATAAACGGGACCGGCGTAGCCCGGGACGCCGCGATGCGGGGCTTGCGGGTGTTGCTCCTGGACAAGGGCGATATCTCCAGCGGGACTACGCAGTGGGCGACGCGTCTGATCCACGGCGGCTTGCGCTACCTGGAGCACTATGAGTTCGCGCTCGTAAGAGAGTCGTTGAGGGATAGAGAGGCGATGTTGCACATCGTGCAGCATCTGGTCAAGCCGCTCGGCTTCCTCGTCCCCATCTATGACAGGAGCTCCCGCGGGCCGCTCATGATAAGGCTCGGCATGAACGTCTACGACGTACTCTCCTACGACAGGAGCATGGACAGGCACAAGATGCTCAGCCGCAAGAAGGTCCAGGAGCGCGAGCCGGGCCTCAACCCGGAAGGCCTGA
>DASTKM010000264.1:0-3253 GCA_035715885.1 Rubrobacter sp. | reverse complement strand
TGGTCGAAGAGATCACCGCTCTCGGGGTCGAACTTCTCGCCGTACCAGGCCTTCATCTGGCTGATTACGTACTTGGGAAAGTTAGACCACCAGCCGCTCCTGGCAGTCTCGTTCTGGAGGTAGCTCTGCCACGTATCGTGGTCTTTGTTCGCGTCAGGCATCGGCAAATAGCCAGGGAGGATGTCGTAGAGAGTGGCTATGTCCGTCGAGCCCTGGATGGTCGCGTGCCCGCGCAGCGCCATGATGCCGCCGCCCGGACGCCCGATGTTGCCCAGGAGGAGCTGTAGGATCGCGGCCGTACGGATGATCTGCACGCCCTTGGAATGCTGCGTCCAGCCGACCGCGTAGCACAGCGCCGAGGTCTTCTCCCGTCCCGAGTTCTCGGCCAGGGTCCTGGCTACCTCGAGGAAAGCCTCCTTCGGGGTGCCGCAGACCTTCTCGACCATCTCGGGCGTGTACCTGGCGAAGTGGCGCTTGAGGATCTGGAACACGCAGCGCGGGTGCTCCAGCGACATGTCGGTCGGGCGCGGCATGCCGGGATGCATCTCCCCGCCCCCGCCCTCGCCGGCCTCGCCAACGATGCGTCCCTGGCTCCCCCCGACGGAAGCGTAATCGATCGGGTGTCCCTCGTAACGCCAGCTCGTAGGGTCGTACTGTTTGCTCTCCTCGTCCCAGCCGGAGAACAGGCCCGAGGCGTCGGCGTCCTCGAAGTCGTCGGTGATGATCGTGGCCGCATTTGTGTAGATCTTGACGTACTCCTCGAAGTACTCCTCGTTCTGGAGGACGTAGTTGATCAGGCCCCCCAGGAAAGCGATGTCGGTGCCGGGCCTGATGGGTGCGTAGATGTCACACATCGCCGAGGTGCGCGTGAAGCGCGGGTCGACGTGGATGAGCTTGGCGCCCTTCTTTTTGGCGATCATGGGGTGCCTGAAGCCAACCGGGTGGGCCTCTGCCATGTTGGAGCCCTCGATGAGGATGCAGTCAGCGTTCTGCAGATCCTGCAGGTTGGTGGTGGCGCCGCCCCTACCGTACGTGATGCCCAGACCGGGCACCGTGGAGCTGTGTCATATCCGCGCCTGGTTCGTGATCCGCACGAACCCCAAAGAGTGGAAGAGCTTGGTTATGAGGTAGTTCTCCTCATTGTCGATCGTGGCGCCCCCGATGGAGGCCAGGGCCATGGAGCGGTTCAGCTTCTTGCCCTCCGCGTCTTTCGCTTCCCAGGTCTCCTCCCTGGTCATCTTGACCCTCTCGGCGATCATATCGAGCGCCTCCTCGAGCGAGAGGTCTTCCCACTCGCCAGAGAACGGCCTGCGGTAGCGGACCTTGGTCCAGCGGTAAGGTGAGACGTGCAGCCCGAAGGTGGCCGAGCCCTTCGGACAGAGCGTGCCAGCGTTTATGGGGCTGTCAGGGTTCCCCTCGATGTCCATAATGCGCCCGTCGCGGTGGTAGACGAGCGTCGAGCAGCCGACCGCACAGTACGGACAGACGCTAACTGTCTTCTCTACGCTTTCATCGGAGATGCGCGAGCGGATGGCGCGGGTCGCCGGGCTTACGGGGTGCTCGACCGTCGTGCCGACATGGTTCCGGATCTTCTTCCAGAGACCGTCTTTCTCCGCGAGCCTTAAGAGCATACCTGACCCCTTCTATGCCAAGAATGTGAATGTCCGAGTCTCCCCTCCTGATTCTAACTCTATTCACCCCCTCGCGAAACCACGACCCAATCCGTCACGCAGCTGCGCTGCCCACCCTTATATGTAGTCTTGTTCTTGCATCGGCACGCAACATCTGGTACTTTGCGAGGAGTGAGTTTCGGGGGGAAAGGAGCTTGCTTGGATATCTGAGATGCGCCCCCGCGCCGGCAGAGGTAAGTTTGGCGGCGCGGTCGAGCGGGAATATGAATTGTTGCTTCTGATCGTCTCCGGCTAGAGGGAAAGGAGAGATTTAGCTAATGGCTGACAACAGGGTAGTGGTCTACAAGGGACCAGGGGAGGTAGAGGTCGAGGACATCGAGTATCCGAAGCTCGAGGTCCCCGAAGAGGTCGCGAGCGCGATGGGGATGACCAAAGAGGCTCCGCACGCCGTGATACTCAAGATTATCTCGACCAACATCTGCGGCTCCGATCAGCATATGGTCCGCGGAAGGACGACGGCGCCTGTAGGGCAGACGCTCGGGCATGAGATCACGGGCGAGGTCATCGAGAAGGGTAACGATGTCCAGTTTATAGACATCGGCGACCTCTGCTCGGTACCTTTCAACATCGCCTGCGGACGCTGTAGGAACTGCAAGGAGCGCAAGACTGGCGTCTGCCTCAACGTCAACCCGGCGAGGGCAGGCTCGGCTTACGGCTACGTGGACATGGGCGGCTGGGTCGGCGGGCAGGCCATGTACGTCATGGTCCCCTTCGCGGACTTCAACCTGCTCAAGTTCCCGGACAAAGAGCAGGCGATGGAGAAGATCCTGGACCTCACGATGCTCTCGGACATCTTCCCCACCGGCTACCACGGCTGCTACACGGCGGGCGTGACCCAGGGATCGACGGTCTACGTAGCGGGTGCAGGCCCGGTAGGGCTCGCAGCGGCTCACTCGGCACAGATCCTCGGGGCTTCGGTCGTGATCGTGGGCGACCTGAAAAACGAGCGTCTGGCGCAGGCGCGTCACTTCGGCTGCGAGACCGTAAACGTCTCAGAGGACGCGGAGCTGCACGACCAGATCGCCGAGATCCTCGGCGTCCCCGAGGTCGACTGCGCGGTAGACGCCGTAGGCTTCGAGGCGAGCGCGCACGGACCTGACGCAATAGAGGCTCCGGCGACGGTCCTCAACGCCGTCATGAGCATCACGCGCGCCGGCGGCGCTGTGGGCGTCCCTGGCCTCTACGTCACCGGCGACCCTGGCGCCCCGGACCCCAAGGCCCAGGAGGGGACGCTCGAGATCCGCATCGGGCTCGGCTGGGCCAAGAGCCACGCCCTCTACACCGGCCAGTGCCCGGTCATGAAGTACAACAGGGACCTGATGATGGCGATCCTCCACGACAGGGCCCAGATCGCCAGGGCCGTCAACGCGACGGTCATCTCGCTCGACGAGGCTCCGCAAGGCTACAAGGACTTCGACAAGGGGACGGCCAAGAAGTTCGTGCTCGACCCACACGGCGACCTTCAGGGCGCCGAGAGAGTCTGAGAGCGGTCGCACAAGAGGGGCGGAATACTATCCGCCCCTCTTCTCTTATGACGTGACCGAACATAATCAACAGGCCGG
>DASTKM010000263.1:0-3717 GCA_035715885.1 Rubrobacter sp. | reverse complement strand
TGGTCGAAGGAGGAGAGTGAGAGATGAGCGAGTCAGGGCAGCAGCGTGGTGAAAGCCCGCTCCTGAGCGATCGCGGGGCCACGACAATCAGTGACACTGTAGTCTCCTCTATAGCCGGCATGGCGGCGCAAGAGGTGGAGGGCGTCCACATGGGCGGAGGCGCCTCGAGGACCGCCGGCGGGGTACTGGGGAGCCTGACGGGTTCGGAGAGCAAGACCAGCGGGATCTCCGTCGAAGTCGGGCGGACGGAGACAGCCATAGATCTCAAGATGGGGATCGAATACAACAAGAACATCCTGCAGACCGTCGAGGAG
Source organism: Rubrobacter sp. (assembly GCA_035715885.1). GTDB lineage: Bacteria > Actinomycetota > Rubrobacteria > Rubrobacterales > Rubrobacteraceae > Rubrobacter_D. Next base: position 3,403 of record DASTKM010000263.1, on the reverse strand, counting down.
GTGCGGCGCAGGATCACGGACCGCGTCCAGAGCATGACGGGGCTCCGGATCAGGGAGCTCAACGCCACAATTACGGATATCACCTTCCCCGAGAAGGAACAGAGACGCCGCATCGGGTCGGGGAGCGCAACGAGGGAGCGCGACGCCTCCGCGGACGAAACGCCTACCGCTCCGGCGCAGGCAACTATGCCTGTGAGCGAACCCGATCCCGAAGCCAGCGAGCGCGAGACGAGGCAAGTAGAGACGCGCAGCCAGGCCGAGACTACTCCTGAGGAAGAGGCCAGCGTGGAAGGCCGCCAACCCGAGGAAGCCGAAACCGCAGACCTGCGTTCTGGCGACACCAGGACAGAGGAGCAGCCGGCGGGCGAAGCGCTGGAAACGTCTGAGGAGGCGGAGACACGCGCAGAGACCGAGACCTCCGAGCCCACGGAAACGAGCGCGGAGGCTCGACGCAGGCGCCGCGCGGAGGAGCGCGCCAGGCGGCGCAGGCGTACCGAGGACAGTTAGACTCCCACGGATCTCTTGGAGGGTGAGCAGGATGGATCGAACAACACACTCTCCGCGGATAACCCGGCTCTCCTGGGGCCGCCTGGAGACCGAAAGCGCCGTCTTCAAGGACGTAAGGCTCTACCCCGGAGGCGCGGAAGAGTGGGACTGGAACGAGACGGGTACAAGCCACGATCCCGGCATACAGCCGGCCGACGTAGAGAGACTGCTGGAACGCGGCTCGACGGTCGTTATCCTCTCCAGAGGCTTCCACGAACGTCTCGGCGTCGCGCCCGAGACCCTCAGGATGCTGGAAGAAAGAGAGATCCCCGCGCACGTCGTACAGACAGAAGAGGCTGCCCGCCTCTACGAAGAGTTGCGGAAGACTGAGAAGGTGGGAGCGCTCATCCACTCGACCTGCTGACCACAGTGTTGCTTGACCTAGAGAAAGTAGAGCAAGAGATGCGAGTTGTCGAAGCCTCTGCCACTGTGCCGGCGGCGGGGCAGAACAGGCAGAAGGTAGCCCTGTCGATAAGTCGGGAGAGTGCCCTTCCGAAGAGCCCGCACCTCGGACGACTGGTTTTCTGGAAGTACGCCTGAAGCATCACTTGGTGTCCTTCTGGCGGAGAGAAGGCACATCCCGTCAAGGCCATTGGGGTCGTATCCAATATCGGACAGCCAGGCTCCATCTTGGACGTTTGCTGGTTGGGAATGGGGGGTCTGATCGCGCGACGCCGCCGTCGAGAAGGCGCGCGAGCTCTGCGGTACCGTGCTGGCTGGGCCCTTGGATCTCCCTTCGGGCAAGATCGCCGTCCTTGGCGATCCCCAGGGTGCCGCGTTCGCCGTCTTCGAGGGGGAGACCGACGAGTAGAGGACACAAGCGCGTCGCCGTGGGCTGAAGCATACCAGCAGAAACAGGCGCGGGCGTATAATGCGGCTGTGATCGTGGACAATGCCATCTACGTGGACGGCCACCGTACCGCCGAGCCGGTAACCCTCGAGGAGACCTATGAGGCCGTCCGAAACCGGCGCGGGGTTGCATGGATCGGCCTCTACAAGCCGACGGTAGAGGAGTTCTCGTCCGTCGCCGGGGAGTTCGGCCTGCACGGTCTGGCGGTCGAGGATGCGACGGACGCCCACCAGAGGCCCAAGCTGGAGCGCTACGGGGATACGCTCTTTGTCGTGCTCAAGCCGGCCCGCTACCTGGACGAGGAAGAGAGGGTCGAGTTCGGCGAAGTCCACCTCTTTGTGGGAAAAGACTTCGTAGTGAGCGTGCGCCACGGCGAGTCGCCGGACCTGGGCGGGGTACGCAAGCAACTGGAGGCCGACCCCGAGCACCTTCGCCGTGGACCCGAGGCGATCCTGCACGCCATCATGGATCGTGTCGTTGATGACTACGGGCCCGTAGTCGACGGCCTCGAGAACGATATCGAAGAGATAGAGACCGAGGTCTTCGGGGGTAATCCCAACGTGTCGCGCAGGATCTACGAGCTCTCGCGCGAGGTGATCGAGTTCCAGAGGGCGACGGAACCGCTCGGCGGTGTGCTTGGAGATATGATGCGGGACGAGACCGTAGACGTCGACCCGGAGGTACGGAGGCATCTACGCGACGTCCGTGACCATGTCCTGCAGGTTACGGAACGACTCGCCGGCTTCCGCGAGCTGCTGCAGAGCATCCTCAGCGTGAATCTGACCCTGTCGAGCCTGGCCCAGAACGAGCAGGTAAAGAAGATCTCCGCCTGGGCCGCCATCCTGTTCGCGCCCACTCTCATAGGGACGATCTACGGGATGAACTTCGACTACATGCCCGAGTTGGGCTGGCCGCTCGGCTACCCCTTCGCCCTGGTGCTCATGGGTTTCACCTCTCTCACGCTCTACTTCATCTTCAAGCGTCGCGGCTGGATGTAGGTCGAAAATACTCCATTTGGGGGATGCGCCTTCTATGCTCGGACGTTAGGCTGGGTGCTGTTATCTGAACCGGCCGGGAGGAATTGACCTGCCGGCTCGCAACCTCGAGAGGGAAGGGAGACGATTATGGAGACGGTGATCCAGGGCTCGACGCTACAGACCCTGAGGGCCGGTCTGCGCGGCACCGCACACGCGCCTGGAGAGGAAGGTTACGAGGAGGCGAGCCGGGCGTGGAACCTGGCAGCCCATCAGACTCCTGCGCTGGTCGTCGTGGCCAAGGGCGCGGCCGACGTGCTGGCAGCGGTGCGTTTCGCCCGCGAAGGGGGGTTGGGCGTCGGTGTGATGGCGACGGGCCACGGCGTGGGCACTGCCTGCGACGGCGGGGTCCTGATCAACACCTCAGGCATGAGAGGGGTCAGGGTGGACCCTGTAGACAAGACGGCGCGGGTCGAGGCCGGCGCGCTGTGGCTCGACCTGATCCACGAGTCCCAGCCGCACGGTCTGGCCGGCCTCCTGGGTTCCACCTCATATGTCGGCATCGTGGGCTACACCATGGGCGGCGGCTTCGGGTGGCTCGGGCGCAAGTATGGTTTCAACGCCGCGAGCGTGAGGGAGGCAGACGTAGTCACCGCGGATGGCGAGCTGGTGCGCGTGAGCGCCGAGGAGCATCCCGACCTGTTCTGGGGTATTGGGGGCGGAGGTGGCAACTTCGGTATAGTCACCTCCCTGAAGTTCGACCTCTACCCCATCGGGATGCTCTACGGTGGCAACCTGATCTACCCTGTGGAGAAGGCGCCCGAGGTGCTGGAGGCCTACGCCCGCTGGAGCGCTGATCTCCCCGACGAGATGACCTCAGGAGTGGCGTTCCTGAATGTCCCTCCTCTGCCTGCGCTCCCCGAGCCGCTACGCGGCAAGTCTGTAATAGCGCTGCGTGGCTGTTACTGCGGGGAGTCGCCTGGTGACGGCGAGGAACTGGTGCGTCCCATGCGCGAGGAGCTCGGCGAGCCGA
>DASTKM010000262.1:0-7646 GCA_035715885.1 Rubrobacter sp. | reverse complement strand
CGACGGGATGGAGAAAGCGGAGAAGCCCAAGATAAGGATGGGTCCCCTCAACGCCGCCAAGCACCGTGACGTGCTGGCAGATCAACTCCAGGACGCGGTGGACGGGGGCGCGAAGGTCGCCGTCGGGGGTAATGGGCACGAGGGCAAAGGCTACTTCTTCGAGCCGACCGTGATCGAGGACGCCCCGCACGACAGCCGAGTGGTGCGCGAGGAGACCTTCGGGCCACTGCTGCCGGTCTTCAAGGTAAATGATGTGGACGAGGCGATTAGACTAGCCAACGACTCTGCCTATGGCCTAGGCTCCTCCGTCTACACGTACAACGTGAAGTGGATCCACCGTGCCGCCCAGGAGATAGAGGCAGGCATGACCTGGGTGAACCAGCTCCACTTCGGCTACGACGAGCTTCCGTTCGGAGGGGTTAAAGACTCGGGCATAGGCCGCGAGCACGGCAAGGAGGCCATCGAACACTACCTGGAGCAGAAGTCAGTAGTCGTCGGAGGACTTGACTGAGTGGGGTATCGGGTCGCGGACCTCTGTAGTGTCCGCGGCCCTATGCCTACGGCTATCCGTTAGAGACGTTAGAGGAGGATAAATGGCCGTCGAGTATACGAGAGAAGGCAGCGTAGGGTACATCACCCTGGACAACCCGCCGGCGAACAGCTATGACCTCTCGTTTATGGAGGAGCTAAGCGAGTGCGTGCGCTCCGCGGCAGAGGACGAAGGGACCGGAGCCGTGATCCTGCGCAGCGGCAGCGAGAGGTTCTTCTCCGCAGGGGCGGACATCAAGGCGTTTGACGCCAACAGCGTCGAGGATAATATGCGCATGATCAGTCAGGCCCACGAAGGCCTCTCCGAGATAGCACACACCCCGAAAGTGTTCATCGCCCAGATCGGGGCGACCGCCCTCGGAGGTGGACTGGAGTTGGCCCTGGCCTGCGACCTTCGCTTCGGTGCTGAGGGCGAGTACGTGCTCGGGCTGCCTGAGGCGACCCTCGGTCTGCTCCCCGGCAACGGCGGTACCCAGCGCCTGCCGCGCCTTATCGGGGTGAGCAAAGCCCTCGATCTCATGGTGACGGGACGGACGATCTCACCTTCTGAGGCCCACGAGGTCGGCATCCTCGATCGGCTGTTCCCTGCCGACGCTCTGGAAGAGGAGACTCGCAAGTACGCAGAGAAACTGGCGGGCGGCGCTACCGAGGCCATCGGGTCCATCAAGCTCGCGGTATACGGCGGTATCGAAAGGCCGCTGGACGAAGGCCTCGAGACCGAGCGTACGCTCGTCGAGCCGCTTTTCGAAAGCGAGGACGCCAGGGAAGGCATCTCCGCGTTCATGGAGAAGCGAAAGCCGGAGTTTAGTAAGTAGGCTGTAACACTTTGCTCCCCTAAGGTACAATCCGGCACATGGAGGTGAGTGCATCGTGGCCACATCCGACACCCTGATCCGCTCGTCAGACCGCGAAGGCGAGGCGCTGGCGCCGAAGCAGGCACGCCTGATACGCAGCGCCTACAAGGTCATGGGCGAGAAGGGGTTGCGCCACCTCTCACTGCAGGACGTGGCGGACGAGGCCAGGGTGAGCAAGGCCATCCTACCCTACTACTTCGAGTCCAAGGAGAACCTGATCCTCCTCACAATGCGCTGGGTGCTCGCCCGCGTCGCCGGACGCATCCGCGAGGCGACCGCCGAGGCGCCCTCCGCGGAGGAGAAGGTCTCGGCTATGATCGACGCCATCTTCGTGAGCCCTGAGTCAAACCGCAGGTTCTACCTCGTCTTCTTCGACTTCCTTGGCTACGCGGCCCGCAACGACCGCTTCGCTGACGTGGGAGCCACGTTTCATGAGATCTGCAACGGCCTCTACGCCGAGGTCATCGAGCTCGGTCAAGAGGAGGGTGTCTTCCTCGGAGGCGACTCTCGAGAAGGCGCGACGGTGGTGCGGGCCCTCGTGGACGGGCTTTTCACGCAGTGGATCCAGGAGAAGGACTGGGAGAAGACCCACGCGGAGTACCGTGAGATATGCAAACGCTCCGTGCTGACATATCTGACCGCCGGCGCTTAGAGGCGTGCTCGTGAGCGTCGCTCCTTCTTCTCTTGGCACGCAGCCCATCGGCGAGACCTCGCGTGTCTCGGACGACATTTTTCAGGTCAAGTTGCCTGTGCCTTTCCCCCTGAAGTTCGTCGCGTCGTACCTCGTCGAGGACTGCGACGGGTGGACGGTCATAGACCCTGGCTTCGACTATCCGCCAGCCCGCGAGACGTGGGAGAGAGGCGCAGCAAAGGTTGGCCTGGACCTGGAGCGTGACCTGGCACGGATCATCGTGACGCATCTGCACCCGGATCACATAGGGCTCGCCCGCTGGCTGGAAGAGCGTAGCGGGGCGCCGGTCTGGATGCTCGAAGGTGAGATCGAGAACGCCCGCCGCGTCTGGGACCCGGACAGGGGAACAGAAGACTTTGTACGGTACTTGATCCGCAACGGCATGGACGCGCAGACGGCTGAACCGACAGCAGGATCCACGCGGCTCGGCGTACGACTGCCGGAGCGCCTGCTGCCGCTGCGGCCGGGAGACTCGATCGAGCTCGGAGCTAGCGAGGCCAGGGTGGTGCACACGCCTGGTCACTCAGATTTTCACTTCATCCTGCACGACGAGCGACAGAGGCTCCTGTTCGCCGGAGACCACCTGCTGCTCGAGATCACGCCGAACATCGGACTGTGGACATACACGGCCCCGCGGCCGCTTCGACGCTACCTCGACTCCCTTGCAAGCCTGCGGGGACTGGATGTGGACCTCGTCTTCCCGGGGCACGGTCCGCTCTTCCACGACCTGGATGGGCGCGTGGACGAGCTCCTCGCGCACCACGAGGAGCGCCTCTCGGTAATGCTCGCAGCCCTCGACGGGAGGCCGGCGACGCCATTCGAGGTCGCGCGCCGTGTCTTCCCCGAAGACCTCACCGATCACCAGCTACGCTTCGCGCTCGCCGAGACGCTGGCCCACCTCGAACACCTGGAGGGGGAGGACTACGTCCAACGGGTGGCAGACGGCGTGGTCAGCTACCAGGCGGTCTAGCCTCAATGCTGGCGAGCGCAGAGGAACACGCGAGGCTCGTGGAGACGGCGCGGGGTGATCGTCCTGCGGACCTCTTCGTGCGTGGCGGCACGATAGCCAACGTCTACTCTGGAGAATTCTATGAAGGCAATGTCGCCGTCACCGCTGGCCGCATAGCATTCGTCGGCGAGGGGGAGCGGACCGTCGGTCAAGACACCGAGATCGTCGAGGCGAAGGGAATGATCGTCGCCCCAGGATACATAGAGGCGCACTTCCATCCCTGGGTCCGCTACAACCCCGTTAGCCTCGTCGAGGGCGTCTTGCCGCTCGGAACCACCGCCATCGTCGCCGATAATCTCTTCTTCTTCATGCAGATGGGCCATGAAGGGTTCGCGAAGATGGCCGGCGACCTGCGGGACCTCCCGCTCCTGTACCTGTGGATGGCGCGTCTCACCTCCCAGGCGGCGTTTCCCGGAGAGGAGGAGATGTTCGGGCTGGAAAAGGTCGAGCTCCTCCTGCGGCGTGACGACGTGCTCGGTACGGCAGAGGTCACGCGCTGGACCGCGCTGGCGGCGGGAGATCCCGCCCTGATCTCCGGCATCCGCAAGGCGAAGTCCCTCGGCAAGATCGTAGACGGCCACACCGGCGGTGCCTCAGAGTCGCGCCTGCAACCTGTCGCCGCTGCCGGCATAGACGCCGACCACGAGGCCATAACGAGAGAGGAGGTCCTCAACCGGCTGCGGCTCGGGATCTGGACGATGCTCCGCAACAGCTCCCTGCGTCCCGATCTGCCCGAGCTCCTTCGCTCCGTCACCGAGAACGGGGTGAGCACGCACCGCCTGATCATGACCACCGACGGCCCCTCCCCCGAGTTCATCGCAGAGCACGGGCTCGTTGACGGCATGCTCCGTGTCGCAGTCGACAACGGTGTTTCGCCGATGCAGGCGCTGCAGATGGTTACCATTAACCCTGCGACCCTGTTTGGTATCGACGGCCAGGTCGGAGGTATAGGCATCGGCCGTCGGGCGGACCTCTTGCTACTGCCCGACCTCGTGTCTTTTCGCCCGCTGACAGTTATTACGCGGGGGCACGTTGTTGCCGATAGAGGAGAGCTTCGAGTCCCGCTCCCGGACATAGAGTGGGACGCGTACGGGAGCAGGCCGCGTTTCGAACCTGACCTGGACCTCGGTGACCCCGCACTCTATCCGCAAAAGCCATCTGAGGCTGAGGTGCCGGTCATACACCTTAGGTCCGCCGTGATCACCGAGCGCAAGGACGCCCGGGTTCGCTCTGATAACGGTCTGGTCGTCCCCCCAGAGGGCGCGTTGCACGCGGCGCTCATAGATCGGGAAGGAGCCTGGATCTCCCGCGCGCTAGTGTCGGGTTATGCGGCGAACCTGGACGGACTCGCCAGTACCTACAACACGACCACCCACCTGCTTGTCCTCGGAAGACGCCCGCAGTCTATCGCTCGGGCTGCCCGGCGAGTCAGAGAGCTCAACGGGGGAATAGTCGTCGTCGAAGACGAAAAGGTAACCTTCGAGCTTGCCCTACCCGTCAGTGGCATGATGTCAGGCCTGCCGTTCGCCGACGTCGCCGAACTCAACCGGCGGCTCTCTCGCGCGGTTGCCAGGGCAGGATACGAGCACCACGACATCCTCTACACGCTCCTCTTCTTGACGTGCGATTTCCTGCCAGCACTCCGACTCACACCCCTGGGCCTGCTTGATGTGAAATCTTCCGAGACACTGGTGGCCTCCGAGCGTCTGAAGACCGTATGACCTTACTGCGCAAGCCGCCGTCGTCGACGCCAGAACCGAGCCTGCGTGTGACTTCGTGGGGTCGGCTGAGGAAGTCCGTCTCGGCATGTTTCCTGGGGCGAACCGAGTTAAAATACTAGCTGTCCGACCGGTCAATCGGTGCCAGGACGTGGGGAAACACGGCCAGCACAAGGGGTGATACGCGATGAAGACCGTTCTACCGGGACAGGGCTTCCGGTTTGAGCTCGACGGGAGATCGCTAACGATCGAGGACGTGGTTGTTTTATCCCGCAGGAGTGAATATGCGTCGTGCGCTCTATCCGCTGAGGCGGTGGAGAAGATCATGGCGACGCGTGCGCTGAAGCAGGATCTGATCGGGCGCGAGGTCCCGATCTACGGTGTCTCGACAGGCTTCGGGGACAGCGCGCACCGGCAGATTTCCGCGTCCAAGACCGCCCGTCTGCAGCAGAATATGCTCCGCTTCCTGGGCAGCGGAACGGGCCCGATTGCCTCGCCGGAAGTTACGAGGGCAGCGATGCTCCTGCGCGCCAACTGCCTCGCCAGAGGCAACTCCGGTGTTCGCCTAGAACTGGTCGAGCGCCTCCTCTTCTACCTGAACAACGACGTACTCCCGCTCATTCCTGAGCGGGGCTCCTGCGGCGCAAGCGGAGACCTGGTGCCGCTTTCGTATGTGGGCGCCGCTCTCGTTGGCGAAGTGGAGGTCCTGCACGATAGCGAGGTGAAGGACTCGAAGGAACTTTTGAGTGAGTTGGGTTTGGAGCCGCTGGAGCTCGAGGCCAAGGAGGGCCTCGCCCTGACCAACGGGACCTCGTTCATGAGCGCGTTCGCCGCTCTGGCGGTGTGGGACGCGGAGGAGCTGGCGCTCGTATCAGACCTGTGCACGGCGATGGCGTCTGAGGCGTTGCTTGGCAACCGGGGACATTTCAACGCCTTTATCCACGAGCAGAAGCCGCACCCCGGTCAGGTCGAGAGCGCACGTGTCATCCGGAATCTGCTGGCAGATTCCGAGCTGGCGCTGGATTCCGAGGAGATCTTCGCCGGCGACGGCCTCGGCGGCAAGGAGTTCCTGGAGTTGGATAGGCAGGTGCAGGATAAGTATTCTATTCGTTGCGCGCCACACGTGAGCGGCGCTCTCCGCGACACACTGGAGTGGGTAAGGCGCTGGGTAGAGGTCGAGATCAACTCCTCCGACGACAATCCCCTCTTCGACGCCGCGAGCGGCCGGGTGCAGAGCGGAGGCAACTTCTACGGCAGCCACATCACCCAGGCTATGGACTCGCTAAAGATCGCCGTAGCCAACCTCTGCGACCTGATGGACCGGCAGCTCGAGCTGGTCGTGGACGAGAAGTTCAACGCGAGCCTGACTCCGAACTTGATCCCTTTCTGCGACGAGGACAGCCCCGAGGCGGGCCTGCACCACGGTTTCAAGGGGATGCAGCTCTGCTGCTCGGCGATGACAGCCGAGGCGCTCAAGATCTCCAACCCGGCGAGCGTCTTCTCCCGCTCCACCGAGGCGCACAATCAGGACAAAGTGAGCATGGGCTCGATAGCCGCCCGCGATGCCAGATCCATCATCGAGCTCGCGCAGAACGTCGCGGCTATACACCTCCTCGCCGTCTGCCAGGCACTCGACCTGCGTGGCGCACAGAAGGCGAGCCCGAAAACCAGGGCGGTACACGAGCTCGTGCGCTCTCGCGTGCCTTTCCTGGATGGCGACCGGCGGATGGACACGGATATCAAGGAGATCGTAGACCTCATCCGGTCCGGCGAGCTCTCGAAGAGGGCTCTCCCGACCTGAGCGGTTCTCTGTTCGGCTCGCGGTGTGCTGAAGCGACGGTCATGGTCGGGGAAGTTGGCAATATCGTGTAGCAGTTGATCAAGAACAGGCGAAGGCTATGCTGAACGACATGTGCGGTGCAAGCACGCGGAGGTGGTGACCATGTTGGACGCAAAGAAGCCCTGGCTCTCGATCTACGGAGACAGGCTCTCGGGTGAGCCTTTGGGCGGTTCGCTGACGGGGTTTCTAGAAGAGGCGGTAGAGAAGTACGGGGATAACACGGCCCTGACTCGGGGTGAGCAGAAGATCTCGTACGGCGAGCTTCTGGATCTGACCGAGAGCTTCGCCGCCGCGCTCTACGAAGCCGGAGTACAGAAAGGCGACCGTGTGGGACTGATGCTTCCTAATTGTCCGGAATACGTCGTCGCGTTCTTCGGGACGATGAGGCTCGGGGCGACGGTCACGCAGGTCAACCCGATCTACGTTGGCCGGGAGCTCACGCACATCTTCGATAACTCCGGCACGGAGACCGTGATCGTTCATTCCATGATGTACGAGAAAGCAAAGGCCGTTCAGGCGGCTACGCCGCTGCAGAGGATCATATGTGTCGGCGAGCCGGAAGGTGGCTTGAAGGACGGCGACGCGCCTTTCGACGAGTTTTTGCATTCCGCTACGGGGAGCGTGCCAGAGGTGGAGATAGATCCGCAAGAAGAGCTTTCCTCCATACAATACACGGGTGGCACCACCGGAATCTCTAAGGGCGCTATGCTCACGCACGCCAATCTACTTGGCGGCGTCAAGCAGACGATGGATTTGCTCATAGAGGACCCCGCCGCTTTCCCGGAGAACGGAAAGGTGATCGCTGTAGCGCCTTTCTTCCACATCTTCGGGATGACTATGGTGCTGCTATTCGGGCTGCGGATGGGATGGAACCTGCTCACCGTCCCCCGATTCCAGCCAGACGTCGTGATGGAGATGATCCGGGACGAAGAGCCCGTCATGCTTCCTGGCGTGGCGACGCTCTTCGTCGCCCTACACAACTATC
>DASTKM010000261.1:0-2789 GCA_035715885.1 Rubrobacter sp. | reverse complement strand
GGCTTGTGCGTCCGACGCCCCTTGAGCTTCACGAGATCCAGGAGCTCGTCGAGCCTCTTGCCGTAGTTGCCCGGTCTCTTGCCGGCGATGAGCACGGGCAAGAGCACGTTCTCCTCGGCCGTGAGCGTGGGGATGAGGTTGAAGAACTGGAACACGAAGCCCATCCGCTCTCGCCTGAGGAGCGTTAGCTTCTTGTCCGAGAGCCCCGAGAGGTCGGTCCCCCCGACGACTACGCGCCCCGCCGTAGGCTTGTCCAGGGCGCCGAGGATGTGCAAGAGCGTGCTCTTGCCCGATCCCGAAGGGCCCATGATGGCCGCGAACTCCCCGTTCTCAAACGCCAGGGAGACGTCCTGGAGGGCACGCACCGCGGTCAAACCCTCTCCATAGACCTTCTCCAGGCCCATGGTCTCCACCGCGATGCCGGCTCCGTTCTCCACGCGCAGAGTATATCCCCACCCCGGACAGAGAGACTGCCGTAACGTCGTTTGTAACAGTTCGATCCCACTGTTACACTATCCTGGAAATCTAATAGGCCCCTGCTTCCCCACTGGCCTTGGCCGGGGAAGCCGATACCAGACCGGAGGAGGCAAACATCGACACTTACGAAGCCATGCTCATAGTGATCCCCGAGCTCGACGAGGAGCAGGTCGAGAACACCGTCGGGCGTTTTCGTACGATCATCGAGCGCACGGGCGGCGAGGCCGGGGAGCCGAACCACTGGGGCCGCCGCAAGCTGGCCTACGAGATAGACCACCGCACGGACGGTTTTTATGTGGTCATGGAGTTCACCGCCGGCGAGCGCACCCTCGTCGAGTTGAAGCGTATCCTGCGCGTCTCCGACGACGTGCTAAGGCACATGGTCGTGAAGCTCCCGCCGAGCTACGCGCACAAGCCAATCCCTGAGCCCACCGAAGTTACGGCTTGACTAATCCGGAGGTAACGAATGGGTAGGAGAAGAAACGGGCCGCCCCGCGGGGGGCGACCGATGAAAAGCAAACCTTGCGTGTTCTGCAAGGAGAACGTCGCTTACGCCGACTACAAGGACTACAACATGCTGCGGCGGTTCATCTCCGACCGTGGCAAGGTCAGGGCCCGTAGGGTTACGGGCCTGTGTCCGCAGCACCAGCGGGAGGCCGCCTCGGCGATCAAACGCGCCAGGGAGATGGCGCTCTTGCCCTACGTGGTGGGGAGGTAGGAGCCGTGCAGGTAATACTGAACCAGGACGTCGAGAAGATCGGGCAGCGCGGCGACATCGTCGACGTTAGCCGCGGTTACGTGCGCAACTTCCTGGTCCCGCGCGGCCTCGCCGAGGTGGCGACCCCCGCCAAGCTGGAGGAAGCCCGCCGCAGAATGGAGGAGTCGGAGGAGCGAGACAGGCGTCTGGCCGAGAGGGCCGAGGAGATCTCAGGCATCCTCAACAAGAGCGTGATCACCATAGAAGCCCGAACGGGCGAGGACGAGCGCCTTTTCGGTTCGGTCACGGCAGCCAACATCGCCGACGCGGTCGAGAGGGCCCGCGGTATTCGCCTCGACAGACGCCGCATCCGCCTCGAAGAGCCCATAAAGGCCCTGGGTACGCACCAGGTGCCCATCCAGGTCCACGGCGAAGTCGAAGCGAGCGTCAAGGTTATCGTGGTCCCCAAACTGTAGGGGCGGGTTTGAAACCCGCCCCTACATCTACATCGAAACGTCTTCACCTCAAGCGCACGTTTAGGCACAAGCTGAACCAGAAGATCAAGGCTCCCGTCTTGTAACGGGGGCCTTTTTGCTGCATGCTGGTAGGTTATGGAACGCCGGGGGAGGATGCGCAGTGTAGAGACGGGGGCTGAGGCGGCCCGTGTACCGCCGCATGACCTGGATGCGGAGCGGGCAGTCATAGGCGCGATGCTGGTTTCGGAGACTGCTGTGGCTGCGGTCGCGGAGCGGCTCGCCGCCGAGGACTTCTACTCCGAGGTGCACAGGATCATATACGGGGCCATGATGCGGCTGTACTCGCGCGGCGAGCCCATAGATCAACTCACGCTCACAAACGAGCTTAGAAGCGTCAACGAGTTCGAGAGGATAGGCGGCAGGCCCTACGTCTTCCAGATCGTCGAGAGTGTCCCGACGGCTGCGAACGCGGGCAGGTACGCCGACATCGTGCGCGGCAAGGCGCTCTTGCGAGCGATCATAGATGTGGGGAGCCGCATCACCGAGGATGCTTTCAGGGAGCCCGAGGACGTGACCGAGGCGCTCGACTCGGCCGAGCAGCTCGTCTACGGTGTCTCCAACCGGACGCTCAGGGAACATCTCGCGCCCGTCTCCGAGCTAGCGCCCGGTGCGCTGGAGATGATCCAACGCCTCTACGAGCAGGAGGGCGAGGTAACAGGGGTCGAGACAGGCTTCGAAGATCTCGACCGCCTCACCACGGGCTTCCACAACAGCGACCTGATCATACTCGCCGCGAGACCGGCGATGGGCAAAACCGCGCTGTCTCTCAACGCGATCTGGCACGCCGCTAGCGAGAAGAAGATGCCTGTTGCGATCTTCTCCCTGGAGATGAGTAAAGAACAGCTCGTCCAGAGGCTCATTTCGCAGACCACACGCATCCCTACGCAGGCGTTGAGGAGCGGCAACGTGAAAGCCGAGGACTGGCCGAAGCTGGTAAGGGGGGTAGCGGAGGTCAGCCGGGCCCCGATCTGGATCGACGACACGGCGGGCGTCACGCTCATGGAGATCCGGGCCAAGGTCAGGCGTCTCGCCAGCCAGCTGAACGTCGCCGGAGAGATGCCTCTCTCCCTCGTCGTCGT
>DASTKM010000260.1:0-2553 GCA_035715885.1 Rubrobacter sp. | reverse complement strand
AGCCAGCGAGCGCGACGCGCGCAGGGTCGGCTACGTGCGGAGCATCCTGGAGCGGTGGGTCGAGCGGGGCGTGAAGACCGTCGAGGACGTGGAGCGCTTCGAGCAGGACCGCAAGCTCAGGCTCGTCGAGCAGAGCGGGGCTGTGAGGGGCGGCGCCTTGAGGATACGCGAAGCCAGAGAGGGGGTGAGTGGTGGACCGGATAGACAGTCTGCTGCCAGACGCCGGGAGGGCTATGAGTGGCTCTTTGGGGAGACGGAGTAAGCGCGAAACCGGGGCCGAGGTACTGAGGCTCGACGATAAGATCTGCCCCCATTGCGGACGCGAGCTCCAGGCCGAGTGGGACGAGTTCCCGCCGGCCCTCCAGAAGAAGTACGGGAAGCCTGGTGAGTGGTACTACCATCCGTGCACTCCGGAGTGCGAGAAGAAGAACGAGCAGCGCGAGTGGGAGTTGATGCGCCGCGACGCGCGGGTCGCGACCCTGAGGGACCGTAGTGGCCTCAGCAAGCGCATGAAGGACTACGCGCTCGACAACTTCGATCCAGGATTTAGCAAGAACACCCAGAAGGCATTCGCCAAGGTCATGGACTACATCATGGGCTGGAAAGCCAATCAGGAGGGTGGGCGGGGGCTGTACTTCTGTGGGCCTGTGGGCGTAGGAAAGACGCACCTCGCGGTAGCCGTCATGAACGAGATCATCACCAAGAAGCGTGTGCCCTCGCTCTTCGTCACGGTACCCGAGCTTCTGGACAACATGCGCGGGGCTTACAACGACCCGGGCCGGGACATCGACGAGTGGATGGACTCCGTAAAGAACGCGGATCTGCTGCTACTCGACGACCTCGGCGCCGAGAGGGCGAACGAGTGGGTGCGCGAGCGCATCTTCGTCATCGTCAACCACCGCTACAGGGAAGAGCTGCCGACTATCTTCACCTCCAATACGGGACCGAAGGATCTGGCGGCCCAGCTCGGGGAGAGGACGGCGAGCAGGATCATCGCGATGTGCGATTGGATCTCCCTGGAAGGCGAGGACTACCGCGAGGCCGAAGTAAGGCGCGGCCTGTGAGAGAAGAGTTCATGATCACCCGTCAGGGAAAGCAATATGTCCTCTATTCGGGCCTCCTCGACGAGGCCCATAGCCTGGGACTGACGGGGATAGACACAGACCTGATCCAGGTCCCCGACGAGTCGAACGGGAACGTCGCCATAGTGAAGGCTACGGCCGAGATGGAGGACGGCCGCCGCTTCTCGGGTATCGGGGACGCGAGCCCCGAGAACGTCGGGCGCAACATCGCCCCACACCTGATCCGGATGGCAGAGACCAGGGCCAAAGCCCGAGCCCTGCGCGACGCCGTGAACGTCGGCGCGACCGCCCTCGAGGAGCTCTCCGACGGCGACGACGCCCCTCCTGCCTCCCAGAGCTCGTCATCGCGTGGCAGGCCCACTCCCATCCGCGGGGGGAGACAGAACTCCTCTCAAACCTCCTCCCAGAGTGCTGCCGCAGAGCAGGACACCCCGAACGGACAGGCGGAGAAACCGGCCTCCGCGAAGAGGGGGGCAGGCAAGGCGCGCAAGAGTCAGGTCGACCTCCTGAAGACGCTGGCGGTCGAGTGGCGGGGCGAGAACGGCGTCGAGCGCCTGGAGAACCGCCTGGGCAAGCCGCTCAAGGACATGACCCGCGCCGAGGCCGACGAGTGGATCGACCGCCTTACCCCGGAAGGGCGCGAATAACCGGCTGGGGCACGGTCCGATGCGCCAACCTGGAAACCACCAGCCTGTCGATCCACAACATGGATGGGCCAAGCTCGCATTCAAAGACTCGCGGCCAGCGGTCGATCTTTGAGCAGTATCCCCAAGCGAGCGACATCGGTAGAGATCTTGCCAAAGATGAGCCGTATAGTCCACCCGACCGGGGAGGACGTGGCGTACGCGTGGAAGGCTGATGGATAGGATGCAGGAGGGCCTCCTCGCGCTGTTGTTGATGGTCCTGATGCGGCTTGCGCGGAGCCGGGCGGTGGTTGGAGACATCCTCTGCGGAGAACGTCGCAAGTTCAAGGGAGAGCCGTCGGCTTGACAAAATGTGCCTTCTCATGGAAGGTCGCAAAGGTCGAGATGGGTCATGCGGCCTATATGCTACCCTGTCCCTGCGGTTATACTCACGTCGTGTTACGTGACGAAGAGGGGAGATCCACATGGCAAGACGGACGCTCTATCTACCGGTTGTGATCGCGGCTGCGCTGGCGATGGCATGCTTGGTCGCCCTGTTGGCGGTCTCACAGAAGGCAGAGGCTACCTTCCCGGGCAAAAATGGCAGGATAGCCTTCGAGGGCGACCGCGACACGGGCACCGGTGGCTCTGCCGCAGAGATCATCACCGTGTCCCCAGACGGCACAGGGATGAAGCAGCTCACCAGCGCCTCGGGCTCCGGCAACCCCACCTTCTCGCCCAACGGCGAGAAGATAGCCTATGCCGCCAACTACGGAGCCGGCACCCGCGGCATCTACGTGATGAACCGCTCCGGCAACGCTAAGAAGGCCCTCACAGATTCCAACAAC
>DASTKM010000259.1:0-7089 GCA_035715885.1 Rubrobacter sp. | reverse complement strand
TTCTTCCCCGAGTACGTGGGGATCAAGGAGAAGATCGAGGCCGGAGACCTCGGGACGGTCGGGGTGGTCCGCACCAGCCGCCGCTCACCCTTCCTGCTCGGCTGGAACGACTGGTACGCCGACTGGCGCATGAGCGGCGGTGTCCTACTGGACCTGGTGATCCACGATTTCGACTTCCTGCGCTGGGCTCTCGGCGAGGTCGAGCGGGTCTACGCCCGCGGCATGCTAGGGCGCGAGTACAACCGCCTCGATTACGTCCTCGTCACCCTGCGCTTCGAGAACGGCGCCATCGCCCACGTCGAGGGGCATTGGGGGTACCCAGGTCCTTTCAACTACTCCATCGAGGTTGCGGGGAGCAGCGCCCTTGTTACGGTGGACAGCAGGGAGCCCGCCCCACTGGAGCTTACCGGTGATACGGCGACCCCAGGCGAGGTTCCCGACCTCGCCTCAGGAAAGAGCCCGTACGCGAAGGAGCTCGAACACTTCATCCAATGTATAGCGACCGGAGAAGAACCTATCGTGCAGTCGCAAGACGCATGCGAGGCGCTCAGGATCGGCCTCGCCGCGACTGAATCCGTCCTGACAGGAGAACCCGTTACGCTGGGAGGCCGGGAGTGAGCGTGAGGGTCGGCATCGTCAGCTTCGCCCACGTCCATTCTCCGGCGTACGCCGGCGTGCTAAAAGATCTCGGCGCCGCGGATTTCGTCGGTATAGCAGACGAAGACACAGGTCGCGGCGCCGAGGCCGCCGAGCATTTCGGCGTGCGGTTCTTCGATAGCGCGCCCTCCCTCTTCGAGGAAGTCGAGGCCGTCGTCGTCTGCTCTGCGAACAGGAACCACGCGAGGGATGTGATCCCCGCTCTCCAGGGCGGCGTGCACGTGCTCTGTGAGAAGCCCATCTCGACCACCGTCGAGGACGCCAGGGCCATGATCCAGGCCTCCGAGGACTCGGAAAGCCAGCTCGGGACGGCCTTCCCTGTACGCTACCTCCCCTCCATGGTCCGCGCGCGCGAACTCGTGCGCGAGGGAGCCTTGGGACGCGTGTTGGCCCTGAACGGCACGAACCACGGCCAGATCCCAGGCGGATGGTTCCTCGATCCCGAGCTCGCTGGCGGCGGCGCGGTGATGGACCACACCGTCCACCTCGCAGACGTTCTGCGCTGGATGCTCGATGTCGAGGTGAAGAGCGTCTACGCGGAGGTAGATTCGTTCTTCGGAGCAGGAGGGACGGACGACGCAGCCATCCTGACCCTGGAGCTCGAAGGCGGCTCCTTCGCCGACGGCGCCTTCGCCACCTTAGACCCGAGTTGGTCCCGCGGCGAAGGTTACCCCACCTGGGGCGACGTGACCCTCAGGATCTCGGGCACCTCCGGCGTCCTCGACGTGGACCCGTTCGCACAGCCATTGAGAACCTTCGACCACGAAACGGGCACCCCTTCATGGTCATACACGGGTGAGGACATGAACGCGCTCATGCTGGCGGATTTCCTGCGCGGCGTGGCCGAGGGTGAACCGTCTGGGGCGAGCGGCCTCGATGGCCTGCGGACGCTCGAAGTTGTCCTGGCCGCATACCGTTCCGGAGAGGACCACGAACCGAAGAAGATAGAGCGGAGGACCTGACCGCCTTCGACGTGCCATCCGATGAAACCCTGTGGGCCAGGGACTCGTATACTCTCTTTGTTATGGTGATCTCATTCCCCTTGCTCGCAAGAACGAGAGCGTTCGTCATTGCCGCCTCATCTCGCGTCATTCCCGCGCAAGAGGGAATCCACTTCGGCAGGATCTCCGCGCTTCCAACCACAAGCGATCTAGAGGATTTCGTATGAGCAGTAACATTGCGGCCGAGCGTGCGGCCCTGATCGTCAACACGCGTTCCCGCAGCGGGGAGCGCACGTTCTTCAAGGCCCTCGACCGCCTTCAGGAGCTCGGTGTCCCCCTCGGCGTAACCTACGCTATAAGGGATCCCGCGCGGCTCCCCGAGACGGTGAAGGAGGTCCTCAGCGACGGTTCCGGCTACAGGTTTCTAATCCTGGGCGGCGGCGACGGGTCAGTGAGCTCCGTCGTGGACTTCCTGGCGCACCACGATAAGGTTCTGGGCCTCCTGCCCCTCGGTACGGCCAACGATTTCGCCAGGACGCTGGAGATACCGCAGGACATCGAGGGCGCCTGCAATACGATAGCGCATGGCAAGGTCGTCGACATAGACCTCGGTCTCGCTGGCGACAACTACTACGTGAACGTGGCCTCCGTCGGGCTCGGGGTTGAGGCCACGCGGGCTCTCTCTCCGTGGCTGAAGAAAAGCACGGGTCCGCTGGCCTATCCCGCTGCCGCTATCAAGGCGTTCCTGAGGCACGAACCCTTCTCTGCCAGGCTGACCTTCCCCGAAGGTGACCACGAGCCCGTCGAATACGACCGTCTGCTGCAGGTCGCCGTCGGCAACGGGCGCTTCTACGGCGGGGGTATGGTCGTCGCCCCCGAATCTGGTATAGACGACAAGCTCCTCGACATCTACGCTATAGATCTCGGCCGGCATAGGAACCTCATCGGGGTCGCTAGATACCTCAAGAGCGGGGACTTCATCAGGATGGAGGGCGTTCACCACTTCAGGACCTCGCGCGTCCAGATCGAGACGGACCCCGAGCTCGCGGTCAACATAGACGGGGAAGTGGTGGCAAGAACCCCGCAAGACTTCTCTGTGGTCCAGAACGCCCTCCATGTTCTGGTGCCGCAGGAGTCCGACGCCGCGCGTCACGACGAGTAGGGCAGCGACAGGCGCGCTTGCGTGGCCGGCCTCGATTGCTAGACTGCGGAACATCGGTGGGGACCGCGATGAGGAGGAAGAAATGCGCCCTGAGGATATCGATGGTTTGACCGTAGGCGGGCTGCTGGATCTGGTGGCCGAGCGACGCCCTGATCATGAAGCTCTCGTCTACGCTGACAGGAACCTGCGTTACACTTACACGGAGTTCAAGGCGGTCGTCGAGGACTGCGCCAGGTCATTGATGGCGCTCGGTATACAGAAAGGCGACCACGTCGCCGTGTGGGGCCAGAACGTGCCTGAGTGGGTGGTCCTGCAGTTCGCCACGGGCAAAGCCGGGGCCGTGCTGGTTACTATCAACCCCGCTTACAAGTCACACGAGCTGAAGTACGTGCTCGAGCAGTCCGACGCTGTGGCCCTGTTCCTGACCGAAGGAGCTGGGGATGCTGATTTCCTCCAGATCCTGCAAGGTGACGTCCCCGAGCTCGTCGAGACCGCGGACGGCGAGTTATCGATAGAGGACCTGCCTTTCTTGAAGAACGTGGTCCTGATGGGCGGGGATTCGGTCGAAGGGCTGCCCATGACGGGCTTCGAGGAGTTTGTGGTGAGGAGAGAGGAGGTCCCCGACGAACAGTTACGCGAGCGGCAGGCGTCGCTCGACGCTGAGAACGTCATCAACATGCAGTACACCTCGGGGACGACGGGGTTCCCTAAGGGCGTGCAGTTAACCCACACCAACATCGTGAAGAACGCCTTCTACATTGGCGAGTGCATGAGGCTCAGGCCTGAAGACAGAGTGTGTATACCGGTCCCGTTCTTCCACTGCTTCGGCTGCGTTCTGGGGACACTCAACACCGTCACCCACGAGGGGACGATGGTCCCCGTCGAGAGCTTCGACGCCGAGAAGGTGTTGCAGGCCGTAGATCAGGAACAGTGCACGGCGCTCCTCGGGGTACCGACAATGTTCATAGCGGAGCTGGAACATCCAGATTTCGAGCAATACGACACCAGTTCTTTGCGTACCGGGATCATGGCCGGCTCCCCCTGTCCTATGGAGGTCATGAAGAAGGTCGTCGACGTAATGGGTGCCTCGGAGATCACCATCGCATACGGCCAGACCGAGTCGAGCCCCGTCATTACCCAGACCCGCACCGACGATCCGCTGGAGTTGCGAGTATCCAGCGTAGGACGCAAGCTCCCCGACGTCGAGGTTCGCATCGTCAGCTTGGAGACGGAGGAGGACGCCGGGCCGGAAGAGCAGGGCGAGTTGTGGACCCGCGGCTACCACGTCATGCGGGGCTACTACGACATGGAGGATAAGACCAGCGAGGTCATCGACGATGAGGGCTGGCTCCACACGGGGGATCTCGCGGTCATGGACGAAGATGGGTACGTCAGGATCACAGGTCGGGCGAAGGACATGATCATCCGGGGCGGCGAGAACGTCTACCCGCGCGAGATCGAGGAGTTCCTCTATACTCACCCAGAGGTCTCCGACGTCCAGGTCTACGGCGTCCCAGACCAAAAGTACGGCGAAAAGGTCGCCGCAGCCGTGAAGCTCCGCCAGGATTCCGAACTCACCGCTGAAGACATCAAAGACTACTGCCGCGAGAACATCGCATACTACAAAGTCCCCGAGTACATTGATTTCGTCGAGGACTACCCGATGACGGCGAGCGGTAAGATCCAGAAGTACAAGCTCCGCGAGGCAGCCGTCGAACGCTACGGCCTGAAAGGCACGACCGTAGAGTCAGCTTGAATGAGCTTCTTCCGGGAGTTCCGTTCTACGGCGATCCCAACTCCTGTAGCCCGGCTTGCCACGTTTGGGCAGCGCGACTTCGCGCTGTTGTGGTTTGGCGGTTTGATCTCGGTGACAGCAAGAAAAGGGCCGGAATTAGAGATCCCGGCCCTCGAACCCGTCTTTGTTACCTGGCTGCTCTACTGCCTGCGAAGGCCCGGTAGATCGCGAGCAGTATGATCGCGCCGATGGTGGCGATTAAGGTGGTCCAGATAAAGCCGCCACCGCCGATACCGATGAGGCTGGCCAGGAAGCCACCCACGATAGCGCCCGCTACCCCAAGTAGAATCGTGATAATAAAGCCGCCAGGATCGTCGCCAGGCATAATGAACTTGGCGAGCGCGCCTGCGATAAGGCCCACTATGATCCAGAATATTAGTGCCCCCAACATCCTTGCCTCCTTCACGGTCGGTCTTCTATGTCTCAGTGTATACTCTAATACGCGCGCAGGATACATTAGTTTCTGAAAGCACGACATGTTTCCGTGACCGGTACCCACATGTGCCGGATGCACGGCTGCTATCATGCCCTCAATCCGAGGGAGCAGGAGGATTACCGTGAACTTCGATCCGACCGAAGAACAGCGCCAGTGGCGAGATCTGGCGCGCGACTTCGCCCAGGGTGAGATACGCCCGCGTGCCGCCGACCTCGACCGAGAACAGAAGTTCCCGTACGACATAGTCGCGGATATGGCCCGCCTCGGCCTGATGGGTCTGACGCTGCCCGAAGAGTACGGCGGATCGGGCGGGGACTACGTCGCCTACAACCTGGCGCTGGAAGAGATCTCACGCGCCGATACCTCGGTAGGGATAACCATGGAGGCCCACATCTCTCTTGGCTGCGCCCCCATCGCCGCCTACGGCACCCAGGAACAGAAGGAGACGTTTCTGTCCAGATGCGCCACAGGCGAGAACCTCTGGGCCTTCGGCCTGACGGAGGAGGAGGCCGGCACTGACGCAGGAGGGACGCGCATGACGGCGGAGCTCGATAGCGGCGAGTGGGTCGTCAACGGGTCGAAGAAATGGATCACCAACTCAGGAACCGAAATCACCGGCGGCGTCACGGTCATCGCCAGAACCGGCACTCGCGAGAACGGAAGACCCGAGCTGACCGCGATCCTCATCCCCCAGGACACGCACGGCTACACCCGAGGCCCTGCCTACGAGAAACTGGGCTGGCGCGCCTCAGACCAGCATCCACTCTACTTCGAGAACTGCCGCGTCCCTGCGGAGAACCTGCTCGGCGAGCGCGGGAAAGGGCTCCACCAGTTCCTGGCGACGCTCGACGCTGGCAGGGTTGCGGTCGCTGCTCTCTCAGTGGGACTCGCGCAGGCGTGCCTCGACGAGGCGCTGGCGCGGGCGCAGAGGCGGGCGCAGTTCGGGCGTTCCATCTCGGAGTACCAGGCCATTCAGTTCAAGCTCGCTGACATGGCGATGGAGATAGAGCTCGCCCGCAACCTGGTGCTCAAGGCCGCGTGGCTGAAGGATCAGGGGCGCTCCTTCGGGCGGGAGGCGAGCATGGCCAAGGTGTTCGCCTCCGAGGCTGCCAAGCGGGCCGCGGATGAGGCCGTCCAGATTTGGGGCGGCGAGGGCTTTATGGAGACGAGCGCGGTCGCGCGCTACTGGCGGCAGGTCAAGATCAACGAGATAGGGGAGGGCACCAGCGAGATAAACCGCCAGATCATCGCCCGCTCCCTGCTGAAAGAGGGCTCCGCAAAGGCCGAACTGCTCGCCCAGTAGAATGGCACTCTACGCCCTGAACCTCTTCGACCTCGCGGACAACAACCTGTACCGCCAATATTCACGACGTTCTGTTGCCGCGGTGGGTAAGCACGGCGGAATGGTCGTAGCGCTCGGATGGCTGGACGAGGCTGTGCAGACACAGCCAGGTGTCGAGCCGAGGACGGTCATGGTCCTGGTCGAATGGCCTTCACGTGCGGCGTTCGACGCCTTCCTCGAAGACCCCGAACACGACGAGCTCCACCCACTGCGGGAAGACGGAACGCGGAACTATCTGTGGTGGACCTACGAGCGACTCGAGGACTTGCGTCCGCTCTTCGGGCGAGGTTCCGCGGGCGGACGTTGATCCTGTCATTACTGTCGCAGCACCGTTAAATGCCGTGGGAGGTCTAAGCCAACCCTCTCGCCGCACGCTCCTCCCGGCATGGTGGCGCATGCCGTAAGTGGTAGCTAACATGCCTCGAAAGGCGAGCCACCCGAATGGGGAAAGATGAGCAGGCTAAGAACCCTCGTGGATGCGAAGAGCGAGACCTTCGCAGAGAGCGCCGAACGTTTCGGGGTTCTTGTGGACGAGCTGCGCGAGATCTCGGCAGAGGCCAGACGTGGAGGGGGGGAGAAAGCGCAGAGACGTCACAGAGAGCGCGGCAAGCTGCTCGTGCGGGAGAGGATCGAACGCCTCCTCGACCCAGGCACGGCCTTTCTGGAGCTCTCGTCCCTGGCGGCCTACGGTATGTACGACGGAAGGGTTCCCGCGGCGGGGATAGTCACGGGGGTTGGGCGCGTCTCGGGACGAGA
>DASTKM010000258.1:0-3513 GCA_035715885.1 Rubrobacter sp. | reverse complement strand
GTCGGCCTACGCCTGGTCCCAGTAGGTGACGGCTTCGTCCTTGCACTTGACGAAGCGCACGTTGCCGTCCTGCGAGATAACGACGGTTATGACATCGCGAAGCTCGTTGCAGAGCCGGTAAGCAGAGCGGTGGCGGGTCCCCACGCCTCCCACCGACTCTTCGACGGCGGCATCCGCCTCGACATCCAGGGCTCTGGCAACCGTCTCGACGGCAGGTAGGCCGCCAGAGATCTCACCGCCGAAGCCGAGCAGCTCGAAACGCTGGGTCATCACGACGGCACCGTCGACGGCGGTGAGGCCGGCGATAAGGTGCGCCACCTCGAAGATAGCTTCGTCGAGCCCGGTCAATTCCCTGTCGCTACTCGACTCGTAATCGTCCCAGCCGACGGGGTCCCTGGCCGGTCTGCCGGCGTAAGAGCGGGCCAGAGCGTTCATCACATCGACTATGAGCGTGCGGAAGCGCCGGCGCGGTTCCGCGTCGACAAACTTGTACTTGAGGGAAACGTAGCGGTCTTCGAGGATGTCGCCGGCCAGGGACGGCGGGACGATGACCAGGGTTCCTCCGTGATGGGAGTCCCGTACGGCGGAGATGATACGTTTTATTGTGTGTTGCCCTATAACGCGGATAATGTCGTTGTCCAGGCGGGCCCAGACCTCACCTTTCTTCCGCGCTTGATCTCGGAGTCCGGCGTGGATCTCCGCGATCTCGCCCCTTACCGGCGCGAAAGTGGCGGGGAGCCAGCGCGAGTCGAATACGTCCATGGAGGTGTCAGAGAGCCTCCCTTCTTCCAACTTGCAGAGTGCTTCCAAACCTATGTCGACGGCGATGCGTCCCGGGCCGTATGCCCGGAGGACCAGGGCAGGCGGCAGGGGCGGGGGGACATCCCTACCACCCTGGCCTCCCCTCAACCACCTCGGTCCCGTGTGGACGAGACCCCAGACTCTCAACCCCTCTTCCTCGTCGAAAGAGACCCCGATGAGCGCGCGGTAGTAGTCGGCGGCGGGTGAGAGCCGTCTTATCTCCTGGACGTCGAACTGTCTGGGCTTTGGGAACTCGAGCCTGTGCGTCCCGCTGGGCGGCCCTTCGAAGGGCGGCAGCAGATCGGGTTCGCAGAGGATCACCCTGAACGTAACGGCGCGCTCTTCCTCATGCAACAACCCAGCCTGGTAGCAGGCCGAGATCAGGGTCTCCAGCGTACCCTGGTCGGGCAGCGCACCGGCTCTATCTTCGTCCCACCGCTCACGGACGAAGCGGGCGAGGTCGGCCGGGTAGGCATCCTGTGTACTTCTCAGCGTGTCTTCCACAGGGCTCATTCTATTCTGCGGCCAGGCGCAGTATGCGATCGTCCTGCTCGCTGACCGGGTTACCGAAGGAGTCGTAGTTGGAGGTCGAGACCCACAGGGACCCGTCGGGGGCCTGTATGACATCCCGCACGCGGCCGACCTCTCCGTCGAGGAGCTTCTCCCTATCCACGACCTCGCCGCTGTCGTTCAACTCCAGGCGCCAGAGCCGCTCTCCCCTGAGAGCAGCCACGAAAAGGTCGCCTTCCCACTGCGGGATGGCCCCTTCGACCAGGATCTCCGCCCCGCTCGGGGACGCTTCTGAGGTCGGCCAGGCGGTGATGGGGTCGACATACCCCTGATCCACGCCGCCCCTGCCCTCGACCTCGGGCCAGCCGTAATTCTCCCCGGCTTCGATCCTGTTGACCTCATCCCAGGTGCTAGCGCCGAACTCGCTCGCGTAGAGTCTTCCCTCCGAGTCCCATGCGAGCCCCTCCACGTTGCGGTGGCCGTAGGAGTAGACGGGGTTGCCCGGGAACGGGTTGTCCGGTGGAATGGAACCGTCGGGCTCTATCCTCAGGATCTTACCTCCCAGAGAGCTCCGGTCCTGGGAGTTCTCAGAATCTCCGGCATCGCCCGTGCTCACGTAGAGCATGCCGTCGGGACCGAACTTGATCCTACCCCCGTCGTGGTACGTGTTGGAGGGGATACCCGTCAGTATTGGCTCCGGCGTCTCACCCATGCGGAACCTCACGACCCGGTTGTCTACGCCGGTCGTGTAGTAGGCATAGATGTAGCGGTCATCCTCGTAGTCAGGGGAGACGGCGACGCCGAGAAGCCCACCCTCGCCCGAGCCGCCCTCCGGCAACGTCTGGATCTCCTGAACCTCACCTGATGGACTCACGCGCAGAAGCCTCCCCGAGTCACGCTCGGTAACGAGGGCGTCGCCCCCGGGTAGAAACGCGAATGACCAGGGCACCTCCAAGTCCGTGGCGAGGATACCCACCTCGACCCGCTCCACGGAAGCCCCAGTGTCCTCCTCATTCTCTCCTTGACCTGTGGTGATCGGCTCTATGTCGTTACCGCTCTTTCTACTCTCTTCCGGAGACCGGTCGCACGCCGCGCACAGGAGAACGAACAGGACGGCCAGCAGCACAGTCTTATCTAACGAGCCGCCCATCCTGGCAGATCCTTGCATGTGTACGTCCTCTCTCCTGCTACGTCGACGAAGATTATATTGCGCACGGTAGGGTACCCACCCTCTAGCCAGGGAGCGCATACTCGATTCTTCCGGCGATGTAGAGGTTACCGCAGCGCTCCCTACAGCCTTCGCCCATGCTCTAGAATCGTGGGCGCTGGCTCCATTTCGGCGACTCGGAAGCGGGTTAGAGGTAAGAGAGAACACCGAAAAGCAACATGGGCGGGGAGCGTGAGGTCGCATCTGGATGAGTTGCGTCCGGTGCTCGGCATCGTCTTCCTGGCCGGGTACGTGTGGCAGACTTTCGCGCCTAGCTCATTGGGGACAGACCTCTTTCTGGGAGTAGGAGCGGTGTTGTTCGTGATCTCGGTACCGTGGTCGAGCGCCTTCCACAGGGCATTCGCCCTGGTCGCCTTCGTGGCTCTATGCGCCGTGATCTTCACCGGACGGTTCGACTTCGCGGATTTCCTCGGGGGGATGCCTACGTACTTCGGGATCGTGGCTGTGTTGCTCGTCCTCAGCATGGCGGGCTATCCGATCCAGGCAGCCCGCTATGAGGTCCAGATCCGGGCCCTGATGGCGGCGCTGACCCGCCGGGGGGTGAGTATAAAGGCCACGGCTGGGGTCCTCGGTCACGTCCTCGGGGCCGTTCTGGACGTGGGAGCGTTCGTGCTCATAGATGTGATATCGGGCCGCTCCGCGCCCAAAGAGCGCCTGGAAGCCCTGAAATGGGCCGGGAGGGCCTTCTCGTTCGCACCCCTCTGGACCAACCTGAACGTCCTAACCGCCACGACGATCGTTCTGACGGGCGTCTCCTACCCGAAGCTCCTCGCGGTTACGCTCCCCTTCGTGCTCCTCGGCCTCGGCGGGACGTTGCTCTTCGCCCAGAGGGCGGGGGGCGAGGTGGAAGAGATCCCTCAGGCGCCGCTGGACCGGGGGGCCGCCGCTGTTCTCCTCTACCCCGTCTTGCTGGTCACTGCCGTCGCCCTGGTAAACCTGGCGTTTCCCAAGCTTCCGCTTACGGCGGCCATCGC
>DASTKM010000257.1:0-7282 GCA_035715885.1 Rubrobacter sp. | reverse complement strand
CCTCGTCGAGGCGGCCCTGTTGCGTGAGGCGTGTGGCCTCAGCGATGCCGGTATGCATCTGGTCGTTCATGATAGTGCTCCTCTCGATGTCAGGAAGATTGGATCCTGCCCTTCAGCGCCGCCTTCACGGCCGGGCTCGCCCTGAGAGCGCCGAGCACGATCAGGGAGTCAATGGTCTCCAGGGCCAACTCAGGATCTACGTCATCGTCAATGCTCGCCAGGCCGAGCACTCTTATCTCCAGCGTCTCTCCGGCCTCACGTACCGCCTCCAGGTCGCGGCGGGTGTAGTTCTGCAGCCCGAGCACCAGCGTCTTGCGCGCCACCGTCTGCCTGACCTCCTCGGCGTGCGTGGTGAGCTGGTTGCGGATGGCCGTTCGGATGAAGTCCGTCCGGTTGGAGTAGAAGCCCTCCTGCACCAGCAGGTCTATCTGCCCCAGATCCACAGGCCCAAGGTTGATCGTGATCTTCTCCGATTCACTCATGCCGACGCCCCATCTGCTATACATCCATAGACCATCCACATGGATGGTAACACAGAGAGCTGTAGGTTTATCAAGTAGATGCGGACTTGAGGAGATATCGGGCGAGGGAAGGATGCGGATCGCACCTCCATCGTCCGGAGGTGCGACGCTCGGGGAGGTGTTGGGCTCTGTGAGTGGTTCTACTGGCATCGAGTCTGGGCCCTTATCATTATCCGGCGGGAGGGCGAGTATTTGGGAGAGCTCACACGGTCCTGAGGGAGGGCTGACGTTACCATGTGAGCAAAGCAGACATCGACCGTTGGAGGAAAATCATGAACATTCTCGTGAGCGGGGCTACGGGGTTCATCGGGTCGGCCCTAGTCCTTGACCTCGAGAGGCTCGGACACCGGGTGATCCGGCTGAGCCGTTCTAAGCCTTCCGCGGAGGATACAATTCGTTGGGACCCCGTCTCTGGCGTACTCGAACCCTCGCGCCTGGGAGGGTTGGACGCCGTCGTACACTTAGCTGCGGAGAGCGTTGGGGAAGGTCGTTGGACGCCGGCGAAGAAGAGGCGCATCATGGACAGTCGGAGAGAGGGCACCCGCCTACTCGCGGAGACCATCGCCGGCCTCCCGGAGCCGCCCGGAGTGATGGTTTCTGTCTCGGGTATCAACTACTATGGTAGCCGGGGAAACGAGCTCTTGCGGGAGGAGAGTGGCCCAGGAAACAGCTTCCTCGCCCGGGTGTGCCAGGGGTGGGAGCGGGCGGCGGACCCGGCGCGGAGGGCCGGTGTCAGGGTCGTGCATCCCAGGTTCGGAATAGTATTTCCCCAGGGATTTTCCCGGGATCTCTTGGGCATCAAGGTGGAGATCGAGCATCCCAAGTTCGAGATCACGTTCGGGACTAGAGGCTCTACGTTCGCCAGGTTACCCGTCTACAAGCTTACGGGGGGAGGGTGGATCGGGTCGGGCAGGCAGTTCTGGAGCTTGCTCGTCGCCGAGGATGTGGTGGGCGTGATACTCCACGCGCTTACCACCGACTCCTTGCAAGGTCCTGTCAACGCAGTGTCGAGTTCCGTCACCGCCCGCGAATACACTGCGACCCTAAATCGCATCTTGAATCGTCCGACCGTCTTCCCGCTTCCCGCTCCCGTAGCCCGACTAGCCTTGGGAGAATTCGCCGAAGAGATGCTCCTGGCCAGCATCCGTGTTGATTCCACCAAGCTCACAGACTCAGGCTACGAGTTTCGCTACCCGGAGCTTGCGGGCGCACTGCGACATCTAGTGGAGGAGTAGTGTCTGACCGGCCTGGCGAAGGAACGTCCTTGGTAGATCACTGGCAAGGGTTGAAGATCCGGATGGACGACCGTCAGGCGGTGTACCGTCGAAGCTGGCTGCGGGCGCCGCTGGGGGAGCCCGCTCACCAGCCGGGAGGAAAGGAGCTCGCGTCCGACCTGAACCTGGCCTGCCGACTGTATCTGCAGGGCGAGGAGACCCTGCGGCGCGAGATACGAGGCTCCTTCGAGGGGTGGACGGCCGTTCGGGGACGTATGCTGGCCAAAGCGTGGTCGTTCGCCGATAAGCTCGCCGACACTTGTGACGACCGCTGGCTGCGTCTCGGGCTAGCCGCGGTCTCCATAGACGATAACGGCACCGACTTCAGGGACACCTACGTGGCGCTCGGGGCACTGTACCTCTGCGCCGTCCGGTGCGGCATGGAACCTGGATCCTACTTCGAAGAAGCCGCGGAGATCTCCTCTGGCGTCTCGAACATGGAACAAACCTCGATGCGGGACTTCCTGCTCCGCTTCGAAGGATCGGCATACTTCGGGGAATCCGTAGCACCCAAGCTAGATTGAGTAAACCGAGGCGGCGCCCTTTCTACTTCTGAAGCTCAGCGGTGAAACCCGCCATGCGGAGTAGCTCTCTGGCTTGTTGAGCTGCTTCGGCGTCCAGTGTCAGAACCAGGGCGGCCCTTTCCGTGTTCGAGTGTCTCACATAAAGGTCGAGGATATTGATGTTGTTCGAGCCCATCAGGGTCGTTACCTCGGCGAAGACGCCGGGGCGGTTCTCGACGGGGATCGCCACGTCCACGTTCGCGCCGCCCTTCTCGACTAGGATACCGCCGAGGGCGTCGTAGGCCTCGCGGGCCTGCCTGAAACGGCCCTCCATGCTCTCGCGGTCTTTGATCTCACTCCCTAGCTGCGCCATCGCCCCGGCGAATGCTCCCAGGGCTTCACCGAGCGCAGGGGCGTTCTCTGCCAGGATGTCCGACCATAGCTCCGGGTTGGAAGCGCCCACCCTGGTCAGGTCCCTGAAAGAGGGGCCGGCGAAGGAGAGCGCCTCAGGGGAGATGTCCGAGGCGACCTTCAGGAGGGCCGCCGCCATGAGGTGTGGCAGGTGCGAGAGCGCCGCCATCAGGAGGTCGTGCTTCTCCGGATCGACGGCGGTAGGGACGGCGCCCAGTTCCCTGACGAACCCGGCGACCTCACGGTAGTCCTCCGGATCGGTTCGGCCCGTTGGGGTGAGGAAGTAACGGGCTCCCTCGAAGAGGTTCGAGCTTGCGTTGGCGACCCCAGAGAGCTGGCTGCCCGCCATGGGGTGTCCGCCCACGAAGCGTAGTTTCAGGTTCTCCGCCCTGCGCACGATGGCGCTCTTTGCGCTCGCGACGTCCGTGACAAGGGCGTTGGTCGGGGTGAGATCCCCAACCAAATCCGTCACCTTGGATATAGGCGCCGCGAGTACAACGAGGTCAGCCTCGCGTACCTCCTTTAGCGTGGAGGCGCGGTGGATGGCGCCGCTCTGGGCGGCTTTCTCGAGCACCTGCGGGGTGTCTACGCCGACTACCTCCCATCCCGAGTCCCTGGCGGCGAGGCCGACGGAGCCCCCGATCAGGCCGACCCCGATAATGCCCAGCGTGCCGCTCATACTCCTCCGAGCGCTCCTATAACCAGGTCGTTCTCACCAGAGTCACCGATCGTCACCCGGCTCCAACCGGGGTAGCCGAGAGGGTCTCCTTCTCGCACCAGTACGCCGGCCCGCTCGAAGATCTCCGGTCCCGTCTGTACCAGGACGAAGTTGCCCTGGGAGGGGATGTAGTTCAGGCCGGCGCCCCTGAAGGCGGCCTGGATCCTTTCCCGCTCCCCCATCACAAAGCGGGCGCGGGCCTCGATCTTGTCCCTGGCGCGCATCGATGCGGAGGCGGCCACCTGGGCGGCCAGGTTCACGGAGAAGGGGAAGCGCACCCGCTCGACGTAGTCGGCCACCCTCTGCCCGGCTATCCCATAGCCTGCTCGGAAGCCGGCGAGGCCGTGCGCCTTGGAGAACGTGCGGACGCATACCACGTTCTCCATTTCGAGGGCGAGAACGTGCGAGCCGGCATAGGCCGGGTCGGAGACGAACTCCTGGTAAGCCTCATCCAGGATCAGGAGCACACCAGCGGGGAGGGCTTCGGCGAAAGCGCGCACCTCCTGGAAGGTGAGGTACGTTCCTGTCGGATTGTTCGGGTTGGAGACGATGACGGCGCGGGTTCTATCCAACACGGAGGAGAGCAGGGCTTCCGGTTTGATCTCATGGTCCTCAGTGAGGGGGACCTTCGTGGTCTGTAATCCCAATATGGTCCCGATAGAGGCGTACAGGCCGAAGGATGGCCAGGGGAAGATCACCTCTCCTGGCAGCTCGACGAGCTGGAGTAGGTTGAGCAGGATCTCACTCGACCCGTTGCCGACCAGTATGTTCTCGAAGGCGCTGCCGGGGTTGGCGGAGACGACCTCCTCGCGCAGGGATGATACGTAGCGGTCGGGGTAGCGGTTGGCGCGTGGTAGCGCCTCCGCGAGGGCTGCTTCGGCCTCAGGCAGAGGGCCGAAAGAGAGCTCGTTCGAAGTCAGCTTGACGTAACCGTCCGCGCCTCGCTCTGCGGCCGCCTCGTTCGCCGCGCGCGGCGGCCTGTAAGGGGATAGCGGGTCTAGCTCGGATCTGAATATCAAAAGGGCTACGCTCCTATTGGCTTCTCAGCATTTCAGCACGCGTCGGCCTCCGCTTGTCAACACTTCAGCAAGTCAGTCTTTCGCCAATCTATGCCACTAAAGACTATTCTTCTTTGTTTGAGCTTTCAACGGGCGTTGGTGCAATCGGGCAGGTATGGGATCTTGCTTCTAGCTGAGAAGCCAATCGGCTGACATGCTGACTGGCTACTTGATACAATTCCAGATCCTATGGCGGATACCAAGTTGCAGGAGAGAATCAGGGAGCTGAGGGAGCGAGTAGACGAGGTTGACCGGGAGCTACTCCTGGCGTTGAGCGAGCGGGCGCGCATCGTGCAGGAGATCATTGATCTCAAGGCAGAGGCGGGTACCCCCATCTACGACCCCAAACGTGAGGAGGAGATCCTGCGGAGGGTGGTCGATCGCAACCCAGGTCCGATCTACGACTCCTCGATGAGAGATATTTTCGAGCTCATCCTGCATCGCATCCGCGACCTTGAGATCCAACGCGGGGAGTTTCCCAGGTAACATGGACGTTTCGGCAGGCGTAAAGACCAATGTAAAGACCACCAACGGCATGATCCGGCCGGACACCTTCAGGGTGATAGCGGGCCCATGTACGGTCGAGAGTTACGAGCAGTTCGTCGCCTCCGCGAAAGCCGTAAGGCAGGCCGGCTTCGACTACGTCCGCGGCGGTGCTTTCAAGCCCCGCACCTCCCCATACTCCTTCCAGGGACTGGGCGAGGAGGGTCTCAAGATACTCTCCGAAGTCTCCGGGGACCTTGGCCTGAAGGTCGTCACCGAGGTAATGGACCCTTACGACATAGAGATGGTCATGGAGCACGCGCAGATATTGCAGATCGGCGCCCGCAACATGGCCAACTTCTCCCTGCTCAGGCGCGTCGGCGGGGCGATAGCCGGCACGGATCACGGCGTCGTCCTCAAGAGGGGGCTCTCGGCGACGGTCGAGGAGTGGCTGCTCGCGGCCGAGTACGTCACGGCGGCGGGTGGGGACAACGTAGTCTTGTGCGAACGCGGAATCCGCACTTTCGAGACGAGCACGCGTTTCACGCTGGACCTCTCTGCGGTGATCGTGGCCAAGAGGCTGACGGATCTGCCCGTGATCGTTGACCCCTCCCACGCCGCCGGACGGCGCGACCTGGTCGTGCCGCTCTCGAAAGCAGCGGTAGCGGCTGAGGCCGACGGCCTGATGGTGGAGAGCCACCACGAGCCGCAGGAGGCGTTGTGCGATGGGGAGCAGGCGCTCCCTGTAGAGGCCCTAATGGGTATGAAGGACGTGTTGCAACCTTTCGCCAGTGCCATGGGCAGGGAGGTTATCTAGTCTCGGGCATGGGCCCCGGACGTTCTGTGGGCCGCCTCGGGGACAGGTTCGTGCTCGTGCGCGAGCTCGGCTCAGGGGGGATGTCCCGTGTCTTCCTGGGACGCGATGAGGTACTCGACCGTCCCGTCGCCGTCAAGATCGTGGAAGCGGATCCCGAAGACCCTGAGATCGGTCTGCGATTCCAGCGCGAGGGGAGGTCCGCCGCCAGGCTCTCCCACCCCAACATCGTCAGGGTCTTCGACGCGGGCGAGGACGAGCTCGATGGGCGCGGGGTCTCCTATATCGTCATGGAGTACGTCCCTGGCGGCGACTTCGAGGATCTGATCGACAGGAACGGACCTATTCCCGAGACGATGCTCTTGCGGATTGGGGCCGACGGCGCCTCGGGCCTCACCCACGCCCACGAGCGGGGCATTATCCACCGCGACATAAAGCCGCGCAACATTCTGCTCGATGAGCGGGGGAGTCCCAAACTTGCAGACTTCGGCATAGCACGGGCCCTCGACGGGACGTACCTCGGGACGGTGGCTTATGCCTCCCCAGAGCAGCTGAGGAGTCAGAGGGTTACTCCCAAGAGTGACGTCTACTCGTTCGGTGCCACCCTCTACCATGCGGCCGTCGGGGAACAGCCCTTCTCGGGCAACTCCATAGAGGTCGCAAACCAGCACGTACTGAAGGTTCCCGCACCTCCCAGGGAGAGGGGAGCGCGGATCAGCGAGCGGCTCGAGACTCTGATCCTCAGTTGCCTCGCCAAGAAGCCTTCCGAGCGCCCCGATGCGGCCCGTCTCCACGACGGGTTGCTCCAGAACGGCGCGGCCGAGGCGACCGCCGCACTTGCCGCGCCGGCGGCCAGAGCCCGGGACGGTGGGCTCCCTGGTGCGGCAGGAACCTCGCGCTTGACAGGGGCAGCCAGGTCGGCCGGGCCTTCTGGTGTGGGGGCAGTCAGACGAAGGATGGCCCATAAGAGTCCTTCTTCAAGCCCACCCGAGAGTACGATAAGCCTCCCGACACGCACCTTCAGGGCAGGCTCTCGGCAGAGGATGATGCTGGCCGCTCTCCTGGCCGCCCTACTCCTTTTGCTACTAACCGTTGCGGGCATCTGGGCGCTGTTAGGCCAGGAGGAGCAGGGTGGCGGGACTCCGGGCCAGGGCGCCGGCGGGAACGAACAAGCCGGGGGTGGCGGACCGCAGAAGTCCAAAGAAGAGCTGGGGAAGGGAGCCGGTGAGGCGGTCCGCAATCCCTCGGGTGGATCAGGGTCCTCGGACGGTACCCAGGGAGAGAACCCGGCTCCAGCCCCGCCGCTTGTGAGGGCTGAGAGAGTCGTATACAACCTGTACTATCAGGAGTCTTTCAACAGGGTAGACGCCTCCTGGGCGTACCTCTCCGAGCGGCTACAGAACGAGATAGGTTCACCGGAGCGGTGGGCCGAGCGTGAAGACATCTACACGTTCACCTACATGGAGTTCACCTCGTACCCGGTGGCCAGGGCAGTCGGTG
>DASTKM010000256.1:0-4001 GCA_035715885.1 Rubrobacter sp. | reverse complement strand
TGTGGCATATAGCGCCAGGCGGAGCCTGTGCGCACGATCCACCTCAGTCCATTGAACACCTCGCGCAAGTCGTGGTTGCGCTGTGGGGCGTCTTCTCGAACGAGCGCCAGGTACGGGGCAACAAACGCCCACTCTTCGTCGCAAACGTCACTTGGGTATGGTTTTCGAGTCGCCATGCCAAGATGCTACCGCTTCCAGGTTGAAGTTCATAACACCCTCTAGGAGCGACCGTGAACCTCACTTTCTACATCGTGGACGTCTTCGCCGAAGAGAAATACGCGGGCAACCAGCTCGCCGTCGTTCGCGGCGGCGCCGGCTTGCCAGATGAGACGCTTCAGAAGATAGCCCTGGAGATGAACTACTCCGAGCCCACCTTCGTCCTGTCGGAGGAAGAGACCGGAGGTGGCTACGACGTCCGCATCTTCACGCCGGGCGATGAGATACCCTTCGCCGGCCACCCCACCCTCGGTACTGCGTACGTGATCCAGTACGAGATACTCGCCGGACCAGTCGAGAGTATCACCCTGAAGTTGAAGGCCGGTGAGATCCCCGTCACCTTCGGCGAAGTTCTCTGGATGCGCCAGCTCCCGCCTACCTTCGGAGCGACCCTCGACTATGCCCTGATCGCCCCAACCCTGAATCTCGAAATGGCGGACCTCGACGATCGCTCTCCCGTGCAAGAAGTATCCACCGGACTTCCGGCCCTCATAGTCCCGCTCAGAGACCTGGACGCTCTGCGGCGCTGCAAAGTAGATTGGGAACGCCATACGGAAGTGGCCGGCCCTGGAAAGAACCTCTATGTCTTCTGCCCGGAATCGCACGACGACGGTCCAGGCGACCTCTCGGCCCGCATGTTCGCAAACGACCCCGGTGTCCCCGAAGACCCGGCGACCGGCAGCGCAGCAGGCTGCCTGGCCGCTTACCTACTCGAACACGGCTACCTCGGAACCGACTCCATAGACGTGCGAGTCGAGCAGGGGTACGAGATCTGCCGCCCCTCGCTCCTGTACCTGCAGGCCGCGAGAGATGGAGACCAGACGACCGTCCACGTCGGCGGCAAAGTACAGATGGTGGCGAGGGGAGAGTTGGTGTGAGCCGGGACTCCAGGCGAGTCGAGATCCGAGCCGCTGGCGTCGTTGACGTTCAGGAGATCCACAATGTCGCACGGACAACGTGGGATCATACCTACAGGGAGAGCATACCCGAGGGCGTGCGGAAGGAGTTCGTCAGCCAGGCTCACTCGGTAGACTCGCCCTCCTCGGCAAGGGTCGAATCTGGAGAAAGTAACAACCAAGTAACAGCATAATAACAAATTGCTTAAACACCCCCGAATCCCTTTAACAGCCAGGGTTGTCGTGTTACTGTCGCTTGTATGCAGAGCGCATATAGGTATTGAGTGAATCTAAAGGAGGTGTTTGGTTGTGAATCTGAGCGTGCTTACGCGGGTTGTGCCTGATGGCGGGTTCTTGGCGGTACGACGCCGGTTCGAAGAGGCGTTCGGCCGGTTGGGGGTCGGGGTATGGCCTATCTTGCAGACGGCGGTGGCGGCGAGTCTGGCGTGGTTTTTGGCTTCTGCTGCGCTCGGGCACGACCAGCCCTTCTTCGCCGCTATAGCCGCTGTCATCTCCACCGGCGTCGTCGTCGGCCAGGAGGGGCGGCGTTCGGTCGAGCTGGTGTTCGGGGTGGCGTGCGGACTTGCGGTCGCCGACCTCCTCGTGCTCGCCATCGGGACGGGGATGATCCAGATCGGGATCGTCGTGGCCCTGGCTATGGCTGCCGCCATGATGCTCGGTGGTGGGACGTTGCTCATCACCGAGGCTGGGGTATCGGCGCTGTTGGCGATCACGCTCGAGCCTTCCACCACGGGTCTTTCGCCTGAGCGGTTTGTCGACGCGTTGGTCGGGAGCGGGGTGGCCCTCGCGGTCAGGGCGGTGTTCCCCAGCGACCCAAGGCACATCGTAGAACGGGCCGCGCACCCGATCTTCGACGACCTCGTCGGCGCCCTCGAAGAGACGGCAGCGGCCCTGCGGGAGTGTGACCTCGGCCGAGCAGAGCGCGCCTTGCAGAAGGCACGTGAGATGGATGGACGTATGGGCGCTTTCAGGGAGGCGCTCGACGCCGGCTATGATACCGTCAGGCTCTCCCCGCCGCGCAGGCGGGCGCTCGGACAGCTCGGGCTCTACGCTACTGCGGCCGACCAGTTGGACCTCGCGGTCCGCAACGTCAGGGTACTCGCGCGGGCTGCTGCGGCGGCGGTACGCGAGGGAGAGCCCGCCCCAGAGGCGCTCTCCGAGACCATCCGCGACCTCGCCCGTGCCGTCGAAACCCTCTCAGCCTACATTGAAGAACCGGAACATCCTATGGAGACCCGCAGGTTCGCCCTCGAAGCCGCGGTGGGGGCGACCGCAGTACTCTTGGAGCGCAACGACCTCAGGACCAGCATGCTGGTGGGCCAGATCAGGTCAACCGCCGTGGATCTCCTGCGGGCCTCGGGCATGGATTCGACCGAGTCTCTCGAAGCGCTCCGCAAAGCCGCCAACCGTACAACCCAGGAGCCCACGGACCAGGCTGTCTGAGCCGGGGAGATGCTCCAGGTCCGGCGCGGCACCACTGCTTCGAGGCGGCTTGAGGCGCGCTTGGGGGCATGCTAGCTTTCTCTTCATCCGTCATTCCCGGCCGGCGCTATGTCGAGGAGAGGCCCATGTCCGACACCAGATCCACGGTTTCCACCAACCAGGCCCGCTCTTCCGCAGTTCCGGCCAGCGGAGATTTGCGGGGCCGCGTGGCGCTCGTGACCGGTGTCGGGAGGAGGAGGGGGATAGGCTCCGCGGTCTGCCTGGCGCTCGCCTCCCGCGGCGCCGGCGTCGTCCTCTCTTACTGGAAAGCTTACGACCGCGAGATGCCCTGGGGGTCGGACGAAGACGAGCCTGAGGCGCTGCTAGGGGAGCTGCGTGCCGCCGGCGTTCGGGCAGAGGGGGTAGAGGCCGACCTCTCCAGACCTGATTCCCCCGAGTCTCTGCTAGATGCGGCTGGGGAGAGGCTCGGGAGACCCTCGATCCTCGTAAACACCGCCGCTTACTCCACCCATGACGGCTTCGAGACCCTCGACGCAGAGACGCTGGACGCCCACTACGCCGTCAACGTGCGGGCCATGGCGCTACTCAGCGTCGGCTTCGCAAGGCGGTATCCCGGTGGGCCTGGTGGCAGGATCGTCAACTTCAGTTCAGGACAGTCGCTAGGGCCGATGCCAGGAGAGCTCGCCTACGTCGCGACCAAAGGCGCCATCGAGGCGTTCACCAGGACCCTCGCTGCGGAGGTTGGGCACAAGGGCATCACGGTGAACGCCATCAACCCTGGCCCTACGGACACGGGCTGGATGACCGAGGAGTTGAAGCGGGAGATTGCACCGAGGTTCCCTTCGGGGAGGATCGGGCAGCCCGAGGACGCGGCGAGGGTCGTGGCGTTCCTGGTCGGTGATGAGGCGGCCTGGATCACGGGCCAGGTCATTCATTCCGAGGGCGGCTTCTTCCGTTCTTGAGCGGCATTTTAGACTTCCTTGCGCTACCATTACATCTCGCATGAAGATTCACGGAAAGATCCCCAGGCTCTTCCGCGAACCGCCGAGGACGCTGTTCGATGACCCGCGCTACGAAGCCTTCGAGGCGCCCGTCAAGGGGCCGCTGTTTTCGAACTCCGTGTTCTACACGCTCCTGGCCGTCTTCGGCACCTTCCTCATGCTGACCGCCGACTGGTTCGGGCTGCTGCTCTTGAACTCAGAAGGCGTCTTCCAGAGGATCGGTCCTCTAAACACGGTGCGCGTGACGGCCGTCTTGATGACCGGGATAGCCATCCCATCGGCGCTCCTGATGTTCCACTACAAGCGCCTCTACTCCTATACCTCTGACGAGAACGTCTTCTTCGCCGTCACCTTCTCGCTCTCTTTCTGCCTGGGCTCCCCCTGTGTCCTCACGGGAATATTCGGATGAGTAGATTACAGGTAT
>DASTKM010000255.1:0-9469 GCA_035715885.1 Rubrobacter sp. | reverse complement strand
GTCGTCGAGGGAGCTTGCCTTGGAGAGTTCTTCCACCTGCTCCCCGGACAACTTCCAACCACTCGCGCCGATGTTGTCTTCCAGTTGTTCCAGCGTGCGGGCGCCGATGATAGGGGCGGTAACGGCCTCCTGCCTGATGAGCCAGTTCAGTGAGATCTGGGCGTAAGATCTGCCAGTCTGCTCGGAGATCCTGCCTACCACGTCCAGCGTGGCCCAGTTGCGCTCTGTGGCGCGGCGGTCCCAGTGCTCTTCCATCGACTCCACCGCTTCGGAGATGCGCGAGCCCTCGGGCAGCTCCTTGTCGCGCCTGTACTTTCCTGAGAGGAAGCCACCGCCAAGTGGGCTCCAAGGGATCACCCCGAGTCCCTCTTCAAGGCAGATCGGAAGGATCTCGCGCTCGATATTGCGCTCGACGAGCGAGTACTGCGGCTGCAGGCAGACGAACCTCTCGAAGTCGTTCGCTTCGCTCATGCACACGCTCTTCATGAGTTGCCAGCCCGTAAAGTTGGAGACGCCTATATAGCGCACCTTCCCGCTCCAGACGAGATCAGTGAGTGCCGAGAGAGTTTCTTTCAAAGGAGTGGCGCCGTCCCAACAATGCACTTGATAGAGGTCGACGTAGTCCGTGCCGAGACGCCTGAGGCTGTCCTCGCAACCCTGCGTCACGTGCTTGCGCGAGAGGCCGACATCGTTCGGGCCTTCTCCCATTGGAAAGAAGACCTTCGTGGCGAGCACCACGTCGTCACGGACCCCCTTTATCGCCCTACCCGTGATTTCCTCTGAGATACCCTTCGAGTAGACGTCGGCGGTGTCTATAAAGTTGCCTCCTGCATCGAGAAACCTGCCGACGATCTCTCTAGAGGTCGCCTCATCCGTCTCCCGTCCGAAGGTCATGCACCCCAGGCACAGCTCGGAGACCATCAGCCCCGTGTTCCCAAGACGTGCGTACTCCATACGCTGCTCCTCTCGGATCTCTGCCGCCGAAAGGCCGTACTTTAACATACGAGGTTTGGCCCTCTGGGTTGGCCACGCACGGCACGAGGGTGGTAGGATTGGTGGGTTCGAGTTCTGGAGGGTTGCAAGGTTCGGATGCGGGTAGGTTGCGCGATCCTCGCGTCCCGCGCATCCCTACGACAGCCGTTCTGGCCTGCTGGGCTCTGGGCGCGCTCGTCTTCGCGTTTCTGCCCCAGGGCGCGGAGTCGAAATCCGTAATCGCCACGGTCTTCTCCCTATCTACGGCCGCCTTTGCCGCCGTGATCCTGCTGCGGGCCGCGCCGCGCGCAGAGGGCCACGAGCGGGCCTTCCTGCGGCTCATGGGACTGGGCATGGTCTTCAGGTTCGCCGGTAACTCACTCTGGAGCGCGTCGCAACACTTGGGGCTTGGCATCGTCACGCCGGTGGCCCCGCAAGACGTCGCCTACGCCATCTCATACTCGTTGCTGGTAGGGGCGATGCTTCACCTCGTGGCGCTGACCTCTCGCAGGATAACGCTGGTAGCGCCCTCGACGCGGGGGCCGTCATGCTCTCGGTCGGGACGCTGGCCTGGTACTTCGTCCTCGGTCCCGCTGCGGCCGGGCCAGGGAGTGTACGC
The DNA here is from genome assembly GCA_035715885.1 of Rubrobacter sp. GTDB lineage: Bacteria > Actinomycetota > Rubrobacteria > Rubrobacterales > Rubrobacteraceae > Rubrobacter_D. The sequence continues at coordinate 7,878 of DASTKM010000255.1, read as the reverse complement.
GAGGCCGTGGCGGCCCTCTCCCAGCCTGTCTGCGACGCGGCCCTGCTCTTCCTCGGGCTCGTGGTCGCCTCGTCCCCGATCAGACCCCGTTTCTCCACGCTTCTGAACGGGGGTTTCGTGGCGCTTGTCCTTGCCGATGCCGCTTACCTGGGACTTCGCTCCGTCGGGCCGTACCAGAGCGGCAACTGGCCGGAGATGTTGTGGGCTCTAGGCATGATCCTGCTCGGCCTCACTTCGACGACATCACCCGAGGTTCCTGCCGACCCGAACGTCAGGCGGATACAGCCGTGGCAGATAATCTTGTACTGGCTCGGCCCGCTCTCCCCGCCGGTACACTTCGTGATCCTGCTACTCTGGGGCGCGATGAATCCACCGTTGCCGGCTTACGTGCTTGCGGGATGCGCCGTGCTCCTCCTGTATATGGCACTACGGATCGGGCTGGTCTCGTCGGTCAGCAAACACCTTGGCCAGGAGCGGGAGGAATCGGTCCGTGCAAAGGAGCAGGGCCGCCTTCTCTACGAGCTACACGACACGTCAAAGCAGGAAGTGCACGGCATCTCGCTGACCCTGCGGGCCGCCCTCGACACCGAGCGTCGCGGAGACCGTGAGGAGGCGCTGGAAATGTTCGGGAGAGCCCTGGCAGCGTCGAGGGAGGCCGAGTTCAGGATCTCACGCCCCTACGTACGAGCTTTCTGCCCTACGCGGCGAGCGTCCGCCAGGGGCCGCAGACTTCCTCCGCCAGCGCCTGCGGAAGTTCGAGGAATACTTCGGGGTGAAGACCCACGACGACACTCAGGCCCCCTCGACGTATTGAACCCGGCCGAGACCGCAGCCCTTATCAGGGTGTTCGTCGAGGCATTCTGGAACGTCGCCAAGCACTCGGGGGCGAGCAACCTGTACCTGGAGTCTCGTCGGGTAGGCTCAGTGCTCATCATCCGTGTTCGGGACGACGGCCACGGCTTCGACACGGGAAAACCGCCGCCAGGTCTCGGTCTAGAGTACATGCGCCGGCGCGCCGGGGAGGTCGGAGCGGAACTGGACGTGATCTCCACTCCTGGACGCGGTACTTCGGTGCAGGTAAGGTTCCGCAAGCACCAGAACACCGCCAACCCCTAGCCGGGCGATTAGACAGGCTCCACGAGGCCGAGCAGAATGTAGCCGGCAAACGAAAGGAGCCTCCTCGTGACGGGGTCCATCACCGCCGTTCAGGACCTGCATATATCTGTCAGGCGGGGCGAGGATTAACAGCTATTCTTTGTGGTTGCGTTCGAAGTAGCGGTTGGTGATGGGCATACGTCTGTCGCGGCCGAAGGCCCTGCCCGTGACCTTTATGCCCGTAGGGGCCTGACGGCGCTTGTACTCGGCCCTGTCCACAAGTTGCACGATGCGACGCACATCTTCCTCGTCGAAACCTGAGGCCACGATCTCAGCCACACCCCTGTCCTCCTCGATGTAGGCTTCGAGGATGGGATCTAGAACGTCGTAGGGCGGCAGGGAGTCCGTGTCTCGCTGGTTCTCGCGCAGCTCGGCGGTTGGCTCCTTGGTAAGGATCGAGTCGGGGATGACCTCGCGATCCTTCCTCTCGTTGAAGTGCCGCGCCACCCTGTAGACCAGGTTCTTCGGCACGTCCTTTATGACCGCGAAACCGCCCGCTGAGTCGCCGTAGAGGGTGGAGTAGCCCACGCTCATCTCGCTCTTGTTGCCCGTGGACAGGACGATCCAACCGAACTTGTTGGAGAGGGCCATCAGGATGTTACCCCTGATGCGGCTCTGCAGGTTCTCCTCCGTCACGTCCTCGGGTAGCCCTTTGAAGGCACTCTCCAGCATCTCCCTGTAAGCGTCGAAAGCCGGCCCGATGGGGATGGTCTGGGTATCTATGCCGAGGTTCTTGGCGAGCGCTGCGGCGTCGGTGTTGCTCCCTTCCGAGGTGTAACGGCTCGGCATGAGGACGCCCGTGAGGTTCTGGGGACCGAGAGCCTCGACAGCGACGGCGGCGGCCAGGGATGAATCTATGCCGCCCGAGAGACCGAGCACGGCCCGCGAGAACCCGTTCTTGCGGAAGTAATCACCGAGGCCTAGCACGAGGGCTTCGAGCACCTCGCCTTCCTCCGGAAGGGAAGGCTCGATCCTAGGTTCGACCGGTTCCGCAGGGGCCGTCTCGTGTCGAGGCACCCTTACTATCTCGGGCTTATGCTCGGCGCTCTCCTTGCGCGGCCTGGGGTCGTGGAGGCGTTGCATGAGCGAGTAATCCGGGTACAGGTCCACGAGCAGCAGGTCTTCTCTGAACTGGCCGGCCCGCGCCACGAGCCTGCCCTCGGGGTCGAAGACGACCGAGTGGCCGTCGAAGACGAGCTCGTCCTGGCCGCCCGTGAGGTTGCAGAAGAGTACGTAGCAACCGTAGTCGGCAGCCCGCACGCCCAACATCCGTTCCCTGGCGGCGCCCTTCCGCCTGTGGTAAGGGGAGGCCGAGATGTTGAGGAGGACGCTAGCCCCGCCGAGGGCCTCCTCGCGGGCCGGGCCACCGGGGTACCAGATATCCTCGCACACGCTCACCCCGACGCGGGCGTCGCCCAGATCGAGGATCGAGGCGCCAGTACCCTCCCTGAAGTAGCGGTTCTCGTCGAAGACGCCGTAGTTCGGTAGGTAACGCTTGTGGTAACGGTACAGTACCTCGCCACCGGACACCAGGGCGCAGGCATTGTACAGGTCGGTGCCCAGGTCAACGAAGCCCGCGGCGGCCACCACGTTCTCGGGTACCCGCCCGGCGAACTCGTGGAGCGCTCTCATGTTCTCCTCGATAAAGCTCTGGCGCATGAGGAGATCCTCGGGCGGATAGCCGGGGATGGTCAACTCGGGGTATGCGACGAGCTCAGCACCCGAATCGGTCGCCCGCTCCAGGGTGTCGGCCATCTTCTCGACGTTCCCCCAGATGTCTCCGACGGTCGTGTTGATCTGGGCCAGCGCAACCCTCATGCACTTAATATATCGTGCCTGGAGGGTTCGTGCCGGCCGATGCTCATGCCTGTAGAGCTTCGCCCCGGCCAACCTTCCGATAGAATCCCACGCGATGCCAGCCAGAAAGCGCACCCCCGCGGATGCAGGAGCCCTGGCCGCAGGTCTTCTCGTAGACGCCTGCGGGCCGCAAGCCGAAAACTCGCTGCGGCTCGAGGTGGTAAAGGACCTGGCTCTTGACCTCGGACGCCGGCTCGAGGTCCTCGCCGGAGAAGACTTCGCCGCCGACTCCCTCGTGGAGGCCGCGCTGGCATGCGCCGACCTGGCCATCCTCGCCGCCTGCAACCTTCCCGCTCTCCCCGACGGCGACAGGCCTCTCGCAGCGGCGGCCGCGCACCTGGCGGCCGGGGCCACGCGCGCCCTCATCCCCCTCGTCGAATCAGAGGCAGGAATCCTGGATGAGGCCTACGCCGAGAACATGCTGCGGGACGCGCGGAGCGCAGGCTGGCGGGCCGATCTGGCCGTGAGGCAGCTGGTCGGCTAGTCATCACGCTACGCCCTTCGGGCTTCGCTTTCAGCACGTCAGTTAGTCAGCTACTTGTTTTCGCTGATCGCCTGTAGCCGAATGCGTGATTCGTGGTAGATGCCTGTGCGAATGGCTCTAGAAGATAGGGACGGACGGTGCTCCTGAGAGGTGTCGACGGGCTGCTGCGGCTACCCTGCGCAGGTAGCCTTCTACTTTCGGGACGAACTCCGCGAGGTGTATCCGCGTTGCAGAGGTTCTGCCTTCAGCATACTCGCGGGCTGGCGCAGAACCGTTCTCGTAGAGTGCTTCCACGTCGTCGAGATCAAGCCGAAACACAGCCTCGACCTCCTCTTTCTGAAGACGCAGGTCCCCCGGAGGCGTGACGTCGAACACGAGGAAGACCTCGTGCAGCTCCCTGTCGCAGCCGCCAGGTATCTCCTGCTCCACCCTGCGGGTTCCGAGCGGGACGAGCCTCTCAGGCCTTATCCGCAGGCCGAGCTCCTCCTCGACCTCCCGCAAACCGTCCAGCGTCTTCTCCCCTGCCGCAAGATGCCCCGCGGCGGTGACGTCGAGGTAACCAGGCCAGGTATCTTTCGTAGCGGCGCGCCTTTGGAGGAGCAGGTAGGCCCCTCCGGGGTCGGAACCGCAGATCCAACAGTGAAAACAACGGTGCCACAGACCCAGCCGGTGCGCCTCGCTCTTCGGAACGACCTGCCCCGTAGGCAACCCTGACTCGTCCAGAATATCCAGCAGCTCATCCACACGGAAAAGAGTAGCATGTCAGCTTGTCAGCACGCCGTCTACGGCGGCTTGTCAGCAGTGAGCCGGGAGTTGCGTTCACGGAGGCTGAAATGCTGAAATGCTGAAAGCGCCCGACAGGGCGCGTGCTGAATCGCTGCCGACGAAGGAGGCACTCTTTGACCACGGTCGTCATAGCCAGTTTCTTCGAGGAAGAGTACGTCCGTCGCATAAGGGAGGTAGACGAGCGGTTGAGGGTACTCTACAGGGAGGACTTGGTCCCGCCTCCACGGTGGCCCGGGGACCACGCTGGACCGGAAGGGTGGGAGAGAAAGCCCGAGGACGAGGAGGAGTTTCTGGCGATGCTGGGGGAGGCCGAGATCCTCTACGACTTCCCCGGCGGTCACGTCGAGGACCTGGTAGAGGTCGCACCCGGACTCCGGTGGGTGCAGGGAAGTATGGCGGGGGCGGGAGAGGTGGCACAGAAGGCTGGTCTTGGGGAGTCAGATATCGTGGTGACGACGGCCAGCGGCATCTACTCTGGGCCTTTAGCCGAGTTCGTGCTCATGGCTATGCTCCAGCACGCCAAGGAACTCGACAACCTCCGCGGCGACAAGGCAAGGAAGGTCTGGCGTCAGGGGGCGGTGGGGACGCTCGAGAACAAGACGCTGTGCGTGGTCGGGATGGGGAGTATCGGTCGCGCCATAGCAGGGCGGGCTCGACCTTTCGGTATGCGCATCGTCGGGGTCAAGCGTACGGTGCGCGAGGACGACGAAGCCTGGGACTACGTCGACGAACTGTACCCGACAGCGGAGTTACGCACCGCACTCGGCGAGGCTGACTACGTCGCCGTCACGCTTCCGGGCACCCCTGAGACGAGGCGCTTGCTCGACGCTGAGGCGATAGCCGCGATCAAGCAGGGGGCGTACTTCGCCAACGTGGGAAGGGGGTCCGTGGTCGACGAGGCGGCGCTCGTCGACGCCCTTCAGAGCGGCCATCTCTCAGGGGCGGCGCTCGACGTGTTCGAGGTCGAGCCTCTGCCTGAGGAGAGTCCCCTATGGGAGCTCGACAACGTGATCGTCAGCGCCCACACAACGGACGTCGTGCCGGCCCTGATAAACACCGCACAAACCGACCTGTTCTGCGAAAACCTGCGCCGTTACCTCGCCGGCGAGGAGCTGCTGAACGTGCTGGACAAACGTCTCCTCTACTAGGGCACTGCCTCCGGGGTCTAACACTCGGCCGCTACGAGAACGAGATGTAGATCGCGACCGCCACGGCTGTCAGGACCACGCTGAGGATCAGCAGCTCTCTCAAGGGTTTCACCCCCTCTACGGTTGCACGGGGTCGCGCTCTTGCAGAGAGTAGAGCCTCGCATAGAGGCCGTTTGAGGAGACAAGGTCTTCATGGGTGCCCGTCTCGGCGACGCTGCCGTCTTCGATCACGAGGATCGAATCTACGCTCCTGACCAGCCTGAGCTCGTGGGCGATGACGAAGGTGGTACGTCCTTCTGTCAGGGCCCTCCAGCTCTCCTCGACGGCGGACGCGGCCTCGGCGTCGAGGCCGGCCTGCGGCTCGTCCAGGATCAGGATGGGAGTGTCCCTGAGCATGGCCCGCGCGATGGATATGCGCTGCCTCTGTCCACCGCTCAGACTCTCGCCGCGCTCGGAGAGCACGGTGTCGTAGCCCTCGGGCAACTCCCGGATAAAATCGTGGGCCCCCGCTAGCTGGGCTATGGCCTCGATCTCCTCTCGGCCCGCCCCTGGCCGCCCGTAGGCTATGTTCTCGGCAACCGTCGCCCTGAAGAGCAGGGGATCTTGCGGCACGAAGGTTACGGAGTCGCGCAAGGACTTGAGGGTGAAGGCCTTTACGTCTTCCCTGTCGATGAGGACCCTTCCCTCCTGCGGGTCGTAGAGACGGGCGATGAGGCTGGTGACCGTGGTCTTGCCCGCGCCGCTCACCCCGACGAGCGCGACCCGGCTCCCCGCTTCGACGTCGAAGTCCATGCCGCGCAAGACCTCTCCCGCCTCGTGCTCGTAGGCGAAGCGCACGCCCTCGAAGGTAACTCGGCCGTCGAAGGCAGGCGCGGGACGGGCTCCGGGAAGGTCCTTCACGGTAGGCTCCGCGTTCAGGAGATCTATGATTCGCTCGCCCGAGACGAGAGATGTGCCGATCTGGTTGACCTGCCGGCTCAAGGCCCACAAGGGCGAGAGGAACAGAGCGAGGTAGGCCACAAAGACGGTGAGGTCACCCAAAGAGAGGACACCGGCCAGAACCTGCCTCGCCCCGAAGTAAACAACCAGCGCCGTGCCAAGCCCCCCGACGATCCCGAGTACGGTGCTGAACTTGGCCTCTATCACCGCGCTCTCCACGCTGGCCCTGAGGGACTCCTTGCTCTCCTTCCTGAAGCGCCCCATCTCGTCCTCCTCGCGGGCGAAGAGTTTGACGGCCCTTATACCGATTATGGCCTCCTGCATGACGCTGGCGATGGCGCCCTCCCTCGTCCTCACGACGCGCATCCGCTGTACGAGCGCCTTCCTGTAGCGGCTGACGGCGAGAAAGAGGAAAGGTACGGTAACGAGGGCGAGGAGGGTGAGCTGCCAGTCGAGCCAGAGCATGACGACCAACATACCGAGCAGGATCATGACCGAGGAGAACACCTCGACCACAGAGTCGACCAGCATGGTGCGCACCTCTTTCACGTCGCTGGTGACGCGGGTTATGGTGTCGCCCGTACGCTTCTTACCGTGGTAGTCGAGCCCCAAGGCGTGGACCTTCGCGTAAAGGGCATCGCGCATGTCGAAGACGGTCTGCTGCCCGAGTTTCTGGAGCAGGTAGCGCCGGAATGAGGCGACGCTCCTCGTTACCGTGAAGATCAAAACGATGAGGAATGCTATACCGGCGAGAAGTATGGCTTTATCATCTAGAGGAGCGGGCACCGCGTCAGGGAGCGCCTTGTTGTCGGTCAACACGTAGTCGATGGTCAGCGCTAGCGGCCACGGCTGCGCAAGGCTCGTCACCGTCTCCAGCAGCAACACGCCAAGCGCCAGCAGAAGCCCGCCGCGGCGAGGCCTCAAGAAGGGCGTAAAGTTGGAAAGCGTCTCCCCTGTGCGCCTTAGCCCGGCGCGAAGTTCCTTCAATCTTTTCACTCGAATAGGATACCGCACCGCCCGCGGGTAGAATGTGCGAGCTTACCCAACTCTAGAGCACGGAGGCGAAAGTGACGAGAACAGTCCTCGCGGCCGTAGAAGACCTCTTGTTCAGGAGCAAGATCTCCGAGACCGCATCGAGCCTCGGTATCGAGGCGGCATTCCCCCGCAACCCCAGGAGATTGCTCGAAGCCATTCACGAGTCCCCGCCCGATCTCCTCATCCTCGACCTGAACTCCGCGCGCTTCGAACCGCTAACGCTCCTGAGGAGCGTGAGGTCCGACGAAGCGACACGCGATGTTCCTACGGTCGGCTTCCTCTCCCACGTCCAGAAAGACCTGGCTGTCGCCGCACGGGAGGCCGGATGCGACCGCGTCGTCGCCCGCAGCGCTTTTACGAAGGATCTTCAGACTGGGAAATGGCTGGAGTGGCTATCTCCAGCTCCAGATCGTCATCGTGGACCCTGACCGACACGTTCATTTTTCTATAGAACTCTTGCCTCTCTACCATTGA
>DASTKM010000254.1:0-4943 GCA_035715885.1 Rubrobacter sp. | reverse complement strand
CAGATGGAGGAAATGGAGCGTCTTGGAGACATCTACATCGATCAGGGTCTCGTTTTCACCACCGAGGTCGGTACCCTAATCAACCCGTCCAACCTCCGACAGCGATCCTTCAAGCCGCTCCTAGAGCGTGCGGGTCTGCCTCGAATCACCTTCAATGACCTGCGTCACACCTGTGCCTCGTTGCTATTTCAGAAGAATGTACACCCGAAGTTCGTGCAGGAGCTATTAGGACACGCCTCCGTCGCCATCACCCTCGACACCTACTCCCACATGCTCCCCGGCATGGGCAGCCAGGCCGCCGACGCGATGGTGGAAGCACTCAGTTAGCTCCGCGTTGCTGCACCGTTGCTGCACACAGGCCCCGATGTGACGTCGGGGCCTTCTCCCCGCTCACACATTTTACCTGCAAAACCACGACTTTCCTAGAGTGGGCGATGCTGGGTTCGAACCAGCGACCTCCTCCTTGTAAGGGAGGCGCTCTACCACTGAGCTAATCGCCCGTTAGAGCATTTCAGCTAATCAGCACTTCAGCTTTTCTGCTTCTGATCGCGCGCGCTGACCTACTAACAAGTGCCCCCAACGGGATTCGAACCCGTGCCGCCGCCGTGAAAGGGCGGTGTCCTGGGCCTCTAGACGATGGGGGCTCACGAGACGGGCAGGGTCCGGAGCCACTACCGGTTTCGCAGTCGAGAGTTTAACAGATCGTCCCTGATATGAGGCGGGGTATTCGCCACCGAAGAATACGTGAGCCAGGTAGGGATCGAACCTACGACACGAGGATTAAAAGTCCCCTGCTCTACCACTGAGCTACTGGCCCAGGCTCTGCCCGATTCTACCAGCAAAACTCAACAATATGCACGGCCCTCGCCAACCCTTGATTTACGCCATGACAGTAACCGTGACGGCAACCGGAAGAATGACCAAGAAGAGGGCAAACGGAGAGGATAGTGTCTTCAGGCGTGCTGATGGTCGTGTCGGCAGCGTCTACGAGGACGCCAACGGTGAGACGCGACACATCACGAGCAAGACCTTGACGAAGACACAAGTGAAAGTCGCCGGTCGCAAGTAGCTCCAGGAGCGCGACGAGGGCAGAGCCCACGATTCGGAAGAGCTGACCGTGGGAGCGTACCTGGACCGCTGGTTGACGTCCATACGTGACCGAGGTTAGGTTTCTTGTAGCTGCCACTTGATTCTACGATGCGGAAGTAATTCCCACGCGCAGACCGCACGCTTCTAATCTGCGTCTTCCCACACCGTCAACTCCACTTCAAAGGGGTCTGCACCCACGGCACTGAACGCTGCCACGAAAGAACCGTCGGACCTACGCAAGATTACAAGGTCTGCATCACGTTCCAGGTAATACCCGAACGGCAACCAGAACCCGATATGCCCGTCTGTGCTCTCATGCCCCACCAGCATAAGACCGAACGACTAAACAGCGATATCAGCCAGGTCGGGGAGCCAGAACAACTCAGAGCGCCCGTCCTCGAGCAGAACATCCACAGCCGCGTATTCCGACTGGCCCCAGAGGTTCTGAACTGTGCCTCTCATACCGGCAAACTGGCTCTTCCAGTGGCCCTCCCTCACCCGCACCACAGTGCCTCTACGAGCTTCGTAAGCTTGCAAGAGCTTTAGCCTGCCTCCTGTAGTGACTCCTCCATCCTTCGCAGTTCGTCGTACCAGTAAAGCGCAACGCTTCCATCCTCGAACCGCACGTCCATCGCCAGGTCGTCAGGATCACCGTAGATTCTCACTATAGTGCCAATGCGCCCCTTCCCAGTCCGCTTGACTCCATCCAGGAGTCCCACCAACGTGCCGACACGCGCCTCATGTGAGTTCAAGAAGTTCGCCTCCTTGTCGTTCTGTGCTTGGGGCCAGACTCGAACTCCGGCCCTATGCGCTTTCCCTTTCTCAAGCGACATATGTAGCAGGTCCCTACACCTTTTTATGTACCCTGTGACACTATATGTCCCCCAACACCGATACCCCCTTCTCACCGATCGGTAACTGTTGCATAGGCGGTGGGACGAAGTAGCAGCGGCGCCTGCCGGCAGCCCCTGACAGTTGTTAGGGCTGTTAGTAGTATTCAGCCTCAGTGCAAGAAATGGCGTCGCCCGGTAAAGACCATCGCAAGCCCGTGGCGGTTCGCCGCTTCGACGACCTCTTCGTCGCGTACGGAGCCGCCGGGCTGTATGACGGCCTCTATGCCAGCTTCGGCCAGCGCCTCTACGCCGTCGGCGAAAGGGAAGAAAGCGTCACTCGCTGCGGCGGCTCCCTGAGCCTTTTCGCCGGCCTTCTTCACGGCTATATCCGATGAGTCGACCCGGCTCATCTGACCCGCTCCTACACCGACCGTGGCCCCGTCTCTGGCGAGGACTATGGCGTTGCTCTTGACCACGCGGGCGACACGCCAGGCGAAGATAAGATCGCCCATCTGCTGCGGCGAAGGACGCGCCTCGGTGACGACCCTGTACTCCGAGTCGTCCTCCACGGCGTCCGATGCCTGGAGCAGGACCCCACCCGTTACGTACTTGGATGAGAGTGCGGGTCGATCCAACAGGCCTGCTACGAGCACCCTCACGTTGGGCTTTGTGGAGAGGATCTCCCTGGCCTTCGCGGTGAAGCCGGGTGCGACCAGTATCTCCGTGAATATGCTTGAGATCTCGGCCGCAAGATCCCGATCTACCTCGCCACTGAGGGCCACGATACCCCCGAACGCAGACTGTGGGTCCGAGGCCAGCGCCTTGCGGTACGCGTCCATCAGGGAGTCTCCCACCGCGGCGCCACAAGGGTTGGCGTGCTTGACGATAACGGCGGCAGGGGTTCCGAGATCGCTCAGGTCGGCGAGGAGGGTGCGGGCGGCGTCGAGGTCGTAGAGGTTGTTGAAGGAGATCTCCCGCCCCTGCAACATCTCCACGCCACTCATTAGATGCTCGGCCCCCACCTCAGCGTAGTAGGCCGCGGCCTGGTGCGGGTTCTCCCCGTAACGCAGCCCCGAGACTCGCTCGTATCGGACTGTGCGACGCTCGGGGAAGCCTTCGGCATCCCCTTCGACCTGCTCACTGAGCCAACCAGCAATCGCCGCGTCGTACCCGGCGGTCCGCCGGAACGCCGCGAGCGCCAGGCGGCGGCGGGTCTCCTCTGGGACCTGTCCCTCGCTTTCCAGAGCCGCCAGCACCTCTTCGTAGACCTCGGGCGAGGGGACGACGATCACGGACCCGAAATTCTTCGCGGCGGCCCGCAGCATCGCTGGTCCGCCGATGTCTATCTGTTCGATGACCTCCTTCTCGGGAGCGCCCCCGGCGACGGTCTCTTCGAAGGGATAGAGGTTGATGCAGACCAGGTCTATCGGGCCGATATCCTGCTCGACGAGCTGCTCTACGTGGTCAGGGTCTCCGAGGTCGGCTAGGATGCCGCCGTGTATCTTGGGGTGCAGCGTCTTGACCCGCCCGCCGAGTATCTCCGGTGCGCCCGTCACCTCGGAGACGGGGACGACCCTGACTCCGGCCTCCGTGAGCGTCCTCGCCGTTCCCCCGGTCGAGATGATCTCGAACCCCATCGCGGAGAGCCGCCGCGCGAAGTCCTCGATCCCCCTCTTGTCGGATACCGAGATCAGGGCCCGCCGTTTCATACCTCCACCCTCCCCAGGAAATAGTCTGCGACAGCCCGAACGAGCAACCTGTGCTCTACAGGGTGCAACCTTCCGAGCAACGTCTCCTTCGTATCTTCAGGCAGAACCGGCACCCGCTGCTGCGCGACGATTGGCCCGGCGTCTACTTCCTCGACCATGAAATGCACCGTCACCCCCGTCTCTTCTACCCCCGCCTCCAGGGCCTGCTGCACGGCGCGAAGCCCGCGGAACTCGGGCAAGAGCGAAGGATGAACGTTCAACACAGCAGGGAAGCGATCCAGGAAGCCAGCCGACAGTATCCGCATGTACCCGGCCCCCACCACCAGCCCGACGTCGTGAGCTTCGATCCTGCCCGCAAGCTCCCTATCGTAGTCTTCCTTGCCGACGAACCCGGCAGGATCGACGTGCTCGACAGGAACTCCGGACCGCCGCGCCCGCTCGAACGCGAACGCCTCCTTGTTGTCCCCCGCGACGACAACAAGGTTCTCGGGATATGCGTCGAGCAATGCCTGCAGGTTCGTCCCAGAACCCGAAGCCAGCACGGCGAAGCGCGAGCCTTCGGGCAGCCGCTCAGACAAACTCTAGGCCCCCGGCCTCGACAACCTCCCCGATCCGCCAGGCATCGCAACCTTCCCCGCGCAGCGCTTCGAGCCCGGCCGTTGCCCCTTCGGGCGGCACGAGCGCGCAGAAACCAACGCCGAGGTTGAAGACCCCGCGCATCTCGCTTTCGGGCAAGCCGCCCAGTGAACGTATTAGCCCGAAGACCGCCGGTTCCGACCATGATCCCGCATAGAGCCGCGCTCCCAGCCCACCGAGCGCCCGAGGAAGGTTCCCCACGAGCCCGCCCCCCGTCACGTGCGCCATCCCCCGAACATCGACCACCCCACGCAGCGCTTCTATCTTTCGCACGTAGGCCCGATGCGGCTCGAGGTAGATCTCTCCAATGGACCGGTCCAGACCCTCAGGAACGTCGTCGTAGGAGACGCCTGCCTCAGCGAGAACCTTGCGGGCCAGCGTGTAACCGTTGGTGTGCAAACCGCTGGACGCAAGGCCGAGCACAGCATCGCCTGGACGTACCCTCTCACCGCTGACTACCTCGCTCCGCTCGCACGCCCCTACGCACACGCCGACGACCTCGAAGTCTCCCTGGCCGTAGATACCTGGCATCTCAGCAGTCTCGCCGCCGATGAGCGCGACACCGAGCCGCCCGCAGGCTTCTGCGGCGCCGCTGACAATGCCGACGACGGCTTCTGGGTCCAGGCGGCCGCTGGCGACGTAGTCGAGGAAGAAGAGCGGACGCGCGCCCGTGGCG
>DASTKM010000253.1:0-3852 GCA_035715885.1 Rubrobacter sp. | reverse complement strand
CTCGGTCACGATCTCGGTCGCGCCGAACTCCCGGGCGAGCCGCTGGCGGGACTCGTGCCGGCTCATCGCGATGATCCGCTCCGCGCCGAGCTGATTGGCGGCGAGCACCGCGAGCAGGCCGACGGCGCCGTCGCCGACGACTGCCACCGTCTTGCCTGGACCGGCCTCGGCCGCCACGGCGCCAAACCAGCCGGTGCCGAGCACGTCGGAGGCCGCGAGCAGGCTGGGGATCAGGTCCTCCGGCGGCAGGCCCGGCGTCGCTACGAGGGTGCCATCGGCGAGCGGGATGCGGGCGTACTCCGCCTGTGCGTCGGTGGGGGCACCGGGCTGCAGGTGGATGCAGGACGACTGGTAGCCGGCCTGGCAGATCTCGCAGGTGTTGTCCGACGCGAAGAACGAGCCGACGACGAACTGGCCCGGCTCGATCAGACGTACCTCGCTGCCGACCTCCTCGACGATGCCGACGTACTCATGGCCCATCGGGGTCGACTCGTCGATCGGCTCGATGCCGCGGTAAGGCCAGAGGTCCGAGCCGCACACGCAGGTGAGCGGCAATCTGATGACGGCGTCGGTCTGCTCGACGATCGTCGGGTCGGGGCGCTCCTCGAAGCGCACGTCCCGGGGGCCATAAAGTACTGTTCCTTGCACGATTTATCTCCTTCCGAATATCGAGTACTTGGTCGCGTCTTCAACGTACGCCGCGCCGCCTGACGCGGTCTCCACGCCCGTCGCGTTCACCGCAGCGGCGTCACGGTTGGGGGCGAACATCACTACACCGTTTGGCCGCCATCGACGACCATCGCGTGCCCTACGACGAAGGAAGCCGCCTCCGAACACAACCACAGGACGGCCGCGGCGATCTCCTCCGGCTTTCCCATCCTCCCGATGGGCTCCTGCGAGATCACCCGCTGGAGTCCTTCCAGCGTGTCACCGGTGACCCGGTCCATCATCTCGGTGTCGATGATCCCGGGACACACGGCGTTGACACGGATGTTCGCCTGCGCGTAGTCCAGGGCCGCCGCCTTGGTCAGGCCGATCACGCCGTGCTTCGCAGCGACGTAGGCGGCCCCCCTCGGGAAGCCTTTGACCCCGGCCCCCGAGGAGGTGTTCACGATCGTGCCGCCCCCTCGCTCGAGCATCAGGGGGATTTCGTGCTTCATGCAAAGAAAGACGCCGCGAAGGTTAGTGTCAACGACCCTTTCCCACTCCTCCTCCGCGATTTCCCCGGTGGCTGCTTCCTCCTGTTCGACCCCCGCGTTGTTGAAGGCGACGTCAAGATGTCCGAAGGTCTCGATAGTCCTGTCCAGAACACTTCTCACATCCCCGGCCCGCGTCACGTCGCACCTGACGGCAAGTGCCCGTCCGCCAAGTTCCTCGATCATGTGCGCCGTTTTCCGGTTGCCCTGCTCCGACGCGTCGGCGACCACCACGCTGGCGCCCTCGCGCGCGAACGCCAGCGCCGTCGCACGGCCGATGCCACTCCCCGCCCCGGTTACAAACGCAACTTTTCCCGCGTAGCTTCCGTTCTGATTCGCTGCCATGTTCTCCTATCCCCGTTGCTAATCGTGTCGTCAGTAGTTAGGTCTCATCCCCTACCAAAGCCGAAGCCCCTCTTGAACAAAAGCCCAGATTACTCCTAAGGGTCGGGATCGACTTCATCCGTCTGCCGCCGATTGTAGGAGCCCTGGAGCGCAGCCGGTATGATGATCGTCGAGGATCGTTGTACTATCCTGCAAATCTGGGAGACGGGTGATGCGGGAACGAGCGAAGAGGCTGCCATGGAATTGATGAACCGCCCACCGTCAGAGCGAGAGGCGCGCAGAGCGCAAGCCGACCGCGACGAGCTGGCCGAGCGCGTCGCTCGGGCCGTCGGCGAGGACGGGGCCGTCGAGGCGCCGGGGGGGCTCCGGCTGCTCCGCCAGTCCTCGCCTACCCCGAAGGAACACGGTGTCTCCTCACCCGCCTTTTGCGTGATCGCGCGGGGCTCCAAAGAGGTCCTGCTAGGCGACGATTGCTACCGCTACGACGCCGACCGCTACCTCATCACCGCCGCCGCGCTGCCCACCGCGACCCGGGTCACCGGGGCGTCCGAGGAGCGGCCATACCTGGGCGTCGTCCTCGAGCTCGACCCCGCCCTCGTCGGCTCGGTCATGGTCGAGGCCGGCCACCCCGCGCCGCGGGAGCACGCAGCCGCGCGGGCCTTCGAGGTGAGCCCGCTGGACGCGGGCCTCTTGGACGCCGTGGTGCGTCTCGTCGGGCTCCTGGACTCGCCCGCCGAGGAGGCCCGCTTTCTCCGGCCGCTCGTCACCCGGGAGATCGTCTTCCGGCTCCTAAAGGGGGAGCAGGGCGACCGGCTTCGTCAGATCGCGGTCCTCGGCGGCCACAGCCACCGCATCGCAAGGGCCCTGGAGCGGCTCCGCAAGGACTTCGACAGGCCGCTCCGGATCGAAGACATCGCCAGGGAGCTAGGGATGAGCGTCTCGGGATTCCACCACCACTTCAAGGCGGTCACCGCGATGAGCCCCCTGCAGTTCCAGAAGCGGATGCGCCTCCAGGAGGCCCGCCATCTAATGCTAGCCGAGGATCTCGACGCCGCGAGCGCCGGCTACCGAGTGGGCTACTCTGACGCCTCGCACTTCAACCGCGAGTACAAGACGCTCTTCGGCGCGCCGCCTATGCGCGACGTGGAACGGCTGCGGGAAGGCGCCAGGGAGAGTGCAGGCCTGTGAGCCGATCACCGGTTGCCGATCGGCCTGCCCGATTCGCCACCGACGCGTCAGCACCGTCCTTAGCGGACGATCCTCCTCAAATCAGGCCATGAGCCCGTTTTTCCCATAACGTTGACACGTTATTCACCGGAGTGCGTGGAAAGTGAATTCTCCGAAGTTCGGACTCAGGATAGTGCATAGATCCCCCTCTGAGAGGCGCGAGAGTATGGCTTCTGGGGCCACGCTACAGCAGGGCAACCCCTAGGCCGAACGGACCGGGGCTAGGCCGGGACACTTCTCTAGCCCCGAACACCCTTACCTTAGTGTTTCGCCGCGCAAATTCATCGCCGATTCATTGTGGCCTGTTACTACGTCTCCTGGGAATGAGCCCCACAGAAGAGGAGGGGAGGACTCTCTGTGGGCGACAACACACGAGGAGGAGGACCACAATGAACCGTAGAGGGCTATGGGCAGGGGGTGTCGCACTGATCCTACTGGTCGTCGTCGTAGGCGCGGCAGCCCTACTAACTACTGTTGGAGCGGGATATGCCAAGGATGAGGACGCCTCCAGCAGGGCGAAGTGCTCTGTGGCCACGCTGGAGGGGAGGTATCTGTTCGCCCAGAATGGGGTTGAAATCAAGGGCAATGATCAGAGGCCGTTCGCCATTGCAGGCTATGATGTCTTTGACGGCAACGGTGAGGTGAAAGGTGTCGCTTCAGGTAACTTTAACGGGGAGACTTTTCGTAACGATCGCTTCTCTGGCACGTATAGCGTCAAAGCGAATTGCACAGGCACGGTAACCTTTAAGGATGGTGCCGCTACGCAGGGCGATGTGTTCATCGCCCCTGATGGCTCTATGTTCGCGTTCGTGCGTACCACCCCCGAGGATGTGGCGGCGGGGATTGACCCGCAGGTGACGGCCAAGCGAGTGGGAGAGTGAACCGCTAAGGGAGCCTGGGCGGAGCAGCTAGTGGGGGAGGCAAATCCTCCGCCCTTGCTCTTTGCCCTTATCCACCCGAGTGCGTGGAAGGCTAATTCTGCGAACTTCGCCTGTTACGAATTCTCGGAAGTTGCGTCAGCCCTTCTAACCCCTCACACTGGGGGCACGTTGATAAACTTGAGGCGGGGCCAACGGGTCCCGCC
>DASTKM010000252.1:0-8010 GCA_035715885.1 Rubrobacter sp. | reverse complement strand
CATGGCTGCGGAGGGTCACATCACGTTCGACGAGCTGGGCGCAAAGCTCCGGGAGCTGGAGGGACAGCGCACCACGGCAGAGGAGGAGCTAGATAACCTGCAGTTGCGCCGCGCCCGCCTTGAGGACCTGGAGCGCGACAGGGAAACCCTCCTAAAGGAGTACGCGGGCATGGTGCCAGAGGCCCTGGACGAGCTGAGCGGCGAGGAGCGCCACCAGATCTATCGGATGCTCCACCTACAGGTGTTCGTCTACCCTAACGGCGACCTCGAAGTGCGCGGGGTGCTGCGGGAAGCCGTTTGTACTCCGATGGATACACCATCGTATACCCAAGACGCAATAGGGGCCTCTTCCAAGCGGTCAGACGCCACGGAGCCCTGATCTCCGAATACTACCTGGGCGAGGCGCCCCTGGCATGGCGATTCCCGGCCAGAAACCGCATAATAGCCGGCCTTGCCGGGACCGTAGTGGTCGTGGAGGCGCCCGAGCATAGCGGGGCCCTCATAACAGCCCGCCACGCCCTCGACGCAGGACGCGATGTATGGGCCGTGCCTGGCCCGCCAGGCGTGCGCGAATGCAGGGGCTCGAACGGGCTGCTCGCTGACGGGGCAGGCGTTCTGTGGGATATACCAGAGTTCGTCGATGCCATGGCGCGGGAGCGCAGAGTCCCCGTGACGAAGGACGGGGCATCCGGAGGCGCCCAGCCCTTGCCTGCTGGACTGGAGGACACGGAGGCTGCTGTGCTCTGCAGGGTCGGCTTCGAACCGAGGGGGGTCGACGAGGTCGCGAAGAAGAGTGGCGTTACGATGCCCGAGGTGCTTACCGCGCTCGCCATGCTCGAGCTCAAGGGGTTCGTGAGCCGTGACGGTGTTGGATCTTACGTGAGGAGGACCGTCCCGTGACGCGGCGCACGCTCCGCTCTCTGTGGTCGCAATATCTACGGGTCCGAAAGCGCCTGGCCGAAGGGGATATGTCGGGCGTCGAGCGCCGGTTGGCCGAACGTGAGGCCAGGGGACTGAGAGACCGGCTCGTGGTCAACTACTCCCCGCTCGTGAAATACGTCGCTGGCAGAATCTCGGGGCGCATGGCCGGACCGCTCGATCAGGAGGACGTCGTCGCTTCGGGTCTCTTCGGGCTGCTGAACGCCGTCGAGACCTACGATCCAGAGCGCCGCACCAAGTTCGAGTCTTATGCGATCTCCAAGATTCGGTGGTCCATACTCGATGAGCTGAGGAAGGTAGATCCACTGTCTCGCCGGACTCGCATGAGGGCGCACCAGATCGAGCGTACCAGGGACGAACTCGTGCAGAAGCTAGGCCGCGCGCCGACGGAGTCTGAGTTGGTCGGGCGCCTGGGAATCAGCGTCACCGAACATCGAGCGTTCCTCAACCAGTACGCGAGGGCGCAGGTGAGGTCGCTCGAAGCCCGCCTGGAGTATCAGGGAGGCACTGCCGCCGGGCTGCACGACCTCATCGGGGACCACTCGGCGACCGATCCTGCGTCGGCTGCGGAGATGGCCGAGGTTCGCACGCGGCTAGTTCGGGCCATAGAGGGCCTCGGCGAGCAAGAGCGTGTAGTCACCACCTTCTACTATTACGAAGGCCTTACGCTGAGGGAGATAGGAAGGGTCCTCGACCTGACCGAAGGCCGTATCTCGCAGATCCTGCACAGCGCGCTCGCGCGGCTCAAGCAAAGCCTCGCCGAGGAGAGCCGGCTCTCCGAAAGAATCCAGGGGCGCTAGAAGCATCCACCCCCTTGTGCTAACATCTGCGGGGTCGGACGAGGCTATGCTTTCAGGTCTCGTCTACAACTACGCACGCCCGCCGCAGGGTCCTCCGGACCCGGGTGGTGGTCCGCCGGGAGATCCAAGGGCGGATTGCGAGGCGCGGGCGGAGGATACCAACCACCTTAAAAGAGAGGTAGAGATCTTGCAGAGCACAACCGAGCGCGTAGGAATCCGAGAACTGCTCGAAGCCGGCGTCCATTTCGGACACCAAGCCAAGCGGTGGAACCCCAAGATGAAGCGCTACATCTTCGCCCAGCGGGCCGGGGTTCATATTATCGACCTTGATCAGACGCTGACCCTGTTGGAGCGGGCGTTGGACTTTGTTCGCGGTGTCGCTGAGGCGAACCGGGAGGTCCTTTTCGTAGGGACTAAGAAGCAGGCCCAGATCCCGCTCGCCGAGGAGGCCATCAGGAGTGGGCAACCCTTCGTCGCGGAGCGCTACATAGGCGGCATGCTCACCAACTTCCAGACGATCCTTCCGCGCATCCAGTACTTCAAAGACCTGGCCGTCAGGGTCGACGAGACGCCCGAGGAGGAAAGGACAGGCAAGGACTGGTTCGCCCTGAACAGGGAGTACCAGAAACTAAGGCGCAACTTCGCCGGCATAACGGAGATGGAAAGGCTCCCCGGCGGTGTGTTCGTCATAGACCCCAAGCGCGAGGAGCTCCTGGTCAAAGAGGCCAACAGGCTCAAGATCCCTGTGCTGGCCCTCACCGATACCAACTGCGACCCCGAGGTCATCGACTACGTGATCCCAGGCAACGACGACGCGATACGTTCGATCAGCCTGATCTCCAGGCTCGTCGCCGATGCGATCATCGCCGGCAGGGGGGAGGAAGCGCAGGTCGAGCAACGACCCGTGCCGCCGGTGGTCGAGGACTCTCAGGTGGACGGCGAGGTAGAGCAGACAGGGACGGCCGCAGGGCCACGAGCGGAGGAGCCAGAAGCCACCTCAGGACCCGAAGCTGCACCCGAGGCGGCAACGGCAGACGAGTCCCAGATCGAACCGGAGGCGGCGATACAGGCCGAAGGTGCTTCAGAGCCTGAGGCCGTCGAGGCCGAAGCCATCGATGCGGAGGCCGACGAACCTGAGGTGGTTGCAGAGCCTCAGGCAGAAGAGACAGAAGAGTCCGGGCCTGTCGAAGAGGAGGCGCCGGGCGAGGAGAACCAAGAGACTGAGGAGAAGTAGGATTTGGCTAGCACGATAGAGAAGATCAAGCAGCTCAGGGAGGAGACTGCCGCGGGGATGATGGACGTGAAGCGGGCGCTCGAGGAGTCCGAAGGGGACGTCGAAGGCGCGAGGAAGGTCCTCAGGGAGAGGGGCCAGGCCCTGGCCGCAAAGAAGAGCGGGAGGGCTGCGACCGAGGGCCTCATCGAGGCTTACGTGCACTTCAACGGACGGGTTGGCGTCCTCGTCGAGGTCAACTGCGAGACGGATTTCGTGGCGCGCACGCCCGAATTCAAGGAGTTCGCCCGCAACGTGGCGCTCCACGTGGCCTCCATGCGGCCGATGTGCGTCTCGCCTGAGGACATCCCCGCCGGGGCCGTAGAAGAAGAGCGGCAGGTTGTCGAGAAGCAGGTCGCCGAGATGGGCAAGCCCGAGAACATCTCGCAGCAGATCCTCGAGGGCAGGATGAGTAAATGGGTCGCCGAGCAGGCCCTCCTCACGCAGGCCTATGTCAAAGAGCCTGACAAGACGGTCGGCGATCTCTTGCAGGAGACGATCCAGAAGGTAGGCGAGAACGTCGTGATCCGGCGCTTCGTCCACTACGAGCTCTAGTAGCAAACTTGGATGAGTCCGCCAAACTCAGGGACGAGTCCGACGGGACCGCGCTCCCACAGCTCGGCCCCGTAAAGCGCGTTGTCCTGAAGCTTTCGGGGGAGAGCCTCGCCGGCGATGGTAGCGGCTACGGGATCGACCCTGCTAGCCTTGACTCGACGGCAAGGGGCGTCCTCGAGGCTGTGGAGGCGGGGGCCGAGCTGGCCGTCGTCGTGGGCGGCGGCAACATCTTCCGTGGTTCCCACGTCGCCGACGAGCTAGGAATAGAAGGGGCCACGGCCGACTACATGGCGATGCTCGGCACCGTAATCAACGCGTTGGCTTTGCAGGCTGCCCTCGAAGGACGAGGCGTGCCCACCAGGGTCCAATCCGCCATCGAGATCCAGGAGGTCGCCGAGCCCTACATCCGCAGGCGTGCCATCAGGCACCTGGAGAAGGGCCGCGTCGTGATCTTCGCCTCGGGGACAGGCAACCCTTTCTTCACCACCGACACGGGGGCGGCGCTGCGGGCGCTCGAGATCAACGCCGACGCCCTGCTCATGGCCAAGAACAGGGTGGACGGAATCTACGACAAGGACCCAAGGCGTCATCCCGACGCCGTGCGCCTGCCCAGGCTCAACTACATGGATTTGCTCTCCAACGATTTGTCCGTCATGGACCATACGGCGGCCACGCTGTGCGGCGGCGAGAATCTGCCCATAGTCGTTTTCGATATACTCAAGTCAGGCAACCTGCGCCGTATCTTGCAGGGGGAACAGGTAGGGTCGCTGGTGTGGGGCGCCGCGAACTGAGGAGGATGAGATGTCTGACGTCATTGATCTCACGGCGGCCGGACGCAGGATGAAGGGGGCCGTCGAGTCTGTTCGGAGCAATTTCGCCACGATACGCACAGGCAGGGCTAAACCCTCACTATTGGACAGGATCGAGGTCGAGGTCTACGGATCGAGGATGCCCCTGAGAAGCGTCGCCAACATCGGTGCGCCGGAGGCACGCCTCCTCACCGTGACCCCCTTCGACCCTAACTCCCTGAAGGACATCGAACGTGCCATAAGGGACGCAGATATCGGCCTCAACCCGCAGAACGACGGCAAGATACTGAGGCTTCCCATCCCTGAACTGACGGAGGAGCGCCGCCGGGACCTGATCAGGATGGCGAGGAGCATGGCCGAGGAGGGTAGGGTCGCCGTGAGAAACGTGCGCCGCGACGAGATGAAGGATCTGCACGAGCTGCGCAAGGAAGGCGAGATCTCCCAGGACGACGAACACAGGGCGGAGGACGAACTACAGAAGCTCACAGACGGCTACATCAAGAGAGTCGAGGCTATCCTCGCCGACAAGGAAGCCGAGCTCTCGGAGGTCTAACTTCTGGAACGCCTCGAGAAACGACTCCCCACAGATTCCCCCGAGCAGCGCGTCCTCGACCCAGACCGGACTCCGCGTCACGTGGCCATCATTATGGACGGCAACGGGCGCTGGGCCAAGCGACGCTGGCTTCCGCGCGCGGCAGGCCACAGGGCCGGTGTCACGGTGCTCACTCCCCTGCTTGAGACCGCTGGACGCGCAGGGGTGAAGACGCTTACCCTCTATGCCTTCTCGACCGAGAACTGGGCACGTCCACAGCGAGAGGTAAGGACACTCATGAAGCTCTTCCTCGACACGGCCCGTGAGAAAGTGCCGGAGTTGAACGAGCGCGGTGCCAGGCTCCGTTTTCTGGGCAGAAGGGAGCATCTGCCTGCCTCTGTGCTGGAAGCAATGGAGGAGGCTGAGGTCCTCACCTCGGGTAACGACAGCCTCGACGTCTACATCGCGCTCGACTATGGAGGACGCGCGGAGATCGTGGACGCCACCCGGCGGATAGTCGCAGACGGTCTCTCTCCTGAGGACGTCGACGAGATGACGTTCGCCAGTTACCTCTACGCCCCCGACGTACCCGAGATCGACCTGCTGATCCGGACCAGCGGCGAGCTGCGCGTCTCTAACTTCTTGCTCTGGCAGATAGCCTACGCCGAGTTCTACGTGACGGAAACGCTGTGGCCCGACTTCTCCCCCCAGGAGTTCCTGCAGGCTCTGGAGTCTTTCGGGTCCCGCTCCAGGCGCCGGGGCAGCGTCTAGGGTCCCTGTGCTCCGGTGGAGGGCAGCGACCGCCCTGGTGCTCGCGCCGATCGCGCTGGCCAGCATAGCCATCGGCAAATGGGCCATGATCGCTGTACTACTCGTGGTCATAGCGGGGGCCGCGTACGAGCTCTCGCGGGCGCTCGAGCCTCTGCCTTTCGTGGCGGCCCTCGGCGCCGGCGCGCTCCCACTTCTACTCTCCATCCCTTACCACGAGACGGGTGTACTGGCGGGCACCCTCGTGAGCCTGCCCTGGGCCCTGCTCTGGCTCGCCGCCAAACCAGAGACGAGGACCCTGCGCGCTGTTCTCGCCGTGCTCCTCATGTCGCTCTGGGTCGGCGTCCCGCTGGCGCATCTGGCGCTGTTTCCCCGCTCCCATTACGGCGTCGTCCTCATCCTGATAGCGGTGGTGGGGCCCTGGATCTCCGACTCTGGCGCGTACTTCGCCGGGCGCTTCTTCGGCCGTAACCTGCTGTTTCCGACCCTGAGCCCGAACAAAACCGTGGAGGGCAGCGTTGGCGGCCTCCTCTTGACGGTCCTGATCGTCGCCCCCGTTGCCCTGCAGCTCCTCGACTTTACGATCGCCAAGGCCCTCGTAATGGGCGCCGGTGTCTCTGTCTCGAGCCAGTGCGGAGACCTCTTCGAATCGTCCTTGAAGCGTATCCTCGACGTGAAGGACCTCGGTAACTTCCTCCCAGGCCACGGAGGCATCCTCGACCGGGTGGATAGCCTGCTCTTCACGGCCCCGGCGGTATACTATATCTCCCTACTCGTATGAAATCGGACCCAACACAAGCATGAGACGTCGCCTCACGATCCTCGGCTCGACGGGCAGTATCGGAAGGCAAGCCCTCGACGTCGTCAGTAGATATCCTGAACGCTTCGAAATCGTCGGACTCTCTGCGGGTAACGATGCTCGGGCGCTCGCCCTTCAGGCGGCCGAGTTCCGACCTGAGTATGTGGCGCTGGAATCAAGCGAAGCAGGACCCCTCGAGGATCTCGCCTCCGAAGTCTTCGCCGGTCCCGGCTCGGCCGAGCAACTCTCCCGCGCGCCATCAGACGTCGTGCTTAACGGGATAGTCGGCTTCGCAGGCCTCGCTGCCACCGTCGGCGCCCTGCAGGAGGGCAACCGGGTGGCCCTAGCCAACAAAGAATCGCTCGTCGCAGGAGGCGAGTGGGTTATGGACCTCGCGGCAAGTAACCGCATAATACCAGTAGACTCGGAGCACTCGGCGATCTTCCAGTGTCTGGAGGGGAGACGGGGTGAGGAGATCAGGGAAATATTGTTGACGGCGTCGGGAGGCCCATTCTTCTCTTTCGAAAAGGCAAGGCTCGTCGAGGCTGGGCCCGAGGATGCGCTAAAGCACCCCACGTGGCGGATGGGGCCCAAGATCACCATAGACTCGGCCACCATGATGAACAAGGGTCTCGAGGTGATAGAGGCGCACCACCTCTTCGGCGTTGCGTTGGAGGACGTGCGGGTCGTCGTGCACCGCCAGTCTGTGGTCCATGGGGGTGCTTTCTTCGAGGATGGCTCCGTCGTGCTGCACGCCGCGTTGCCTGACATGAGGCTGCCCATAGCCTTCGGTCTCCTCCACCCCGAGAGGGTCGACGTCGGGGCCGATCCTGTACCCTTCGACGGGGTGAATTGGAGCTTCGAGGAGCCGCGCCACGACGTATTCAGGTGTCTGCCGCTCGCCGTGGAGGCCGGTCGTGCCGGGGGCGCCTATCCCGTCGCGCTCAACGCGGCCAACGAGGTCGCTGTCAAGGCCTTCCTTGACGGCAGGATAAGATTCCTACGTATAGCAGATGTGATCGAGGAGGTCCTCGAGGTAGTGCCTGGGTTCGGGATGATGCAGAGCATGGAAGCCATAGAAGCCGTGGACGGATGGGCGCGTGCTGAGGCCGAAAGACGCGTGGGAGGAGTACCGCGATGACCGTCATCGTGGCGCTGCTAGGTCTGATCTTCCTCATAGTCATCCACGAGCTAGGGCATATGCTCACGGCCAAAGCCCTGGGCGTCAGGGTCCCCGAGTTCGGCGTCGGCTTCGGACCAGCGCTCGTAAAGAAGAAATTCGGCAACACCGTCTACTCTTTCCGCATAATACTTCTGGGTGGATTTGCCAAGATGGCGGGGATGGGGGATGGGGCGGAGGGCCGTGACACCTATTACGCCAAAGCGTTGTGGCGAAGGGCCCTTATCATTCTTGCTGGGCCTGGGGCCAACCTCCTCGCGGCCGTCGCCATACTGGCCTGCGTTTACATGTTCCAGGGTGTTGTCACCGACGTAAAACCGGTCGTGAGTGCTGTAGAACGAGGATCGATGGCGCAGGA
>DASTKM010000251.1:0-4479 GCA_035715885.1 Rubrobacter sp. | reverse complement strand
GATCGCCGCGTCGAGCGGTCCGAAGTCCTCGGGGGGACTTATCTCTATGGTCGGAAACTCGTGGACCTCGGCTCCTAACCTCTCCAGATCGGCGGATAGCTCACCAGCCTGCGCCCTCGCCCGCGTAACGACCACCCGACGTCCGAAGAGCGGACGCCGCTCGTACCAGTCGAGCCCTTCTTCGCGCAGGGCGACGACATCCCCGACGACGACGACCGCAGGCGGCCTCAAGCCTGCCTCGGCTACCCTGTCAGCGATGTCTTCCAGAGTTCCTGTGACGGTCCGTTGTTGGGGTACGGTGCCCCACCTGACGCAGGCGACCGGTGTCTCCCTGCTCTTCCCAGCCGCGATGAGCTCTTTCGAGATCTCCTCCAACCTGCCTACGCCCATGTACAGGACGAGCGTATCGGCGCCGTTGGCCAGCCTTTCCCAGTCCACGTCCGAACTGCCTTTCGTCGGGTCTTCGTGCCCCGTGACGAACGCGACGCTGGTCGAGACGTTCCTGTGGGTAACGGGTATCCCGGCGTATGCCGGGGCGGCGACACCGCTCGTCACACCAGGGACGACCTCGAAAGGTAATTCGGCCCTTTTCAGCGCGAGCGCCTCTTCACCGCCACGTCCGAAGATGTAAGGGTCGCCCCCCTTCAGGCGAACGACCGTCATCCCGGCGCGGCCCTTCTCGACGAGGAGATCGTTTATCTCCTCCTGGGACATCGTTGGATCGCCAGGCTTCTTGCCGACGTAGATCTTCTCGGCTTCCGGCCTCGCGTACCCGAGCAGCGCTCTTGGCGCGAGCCTGTCGTAGACGACGGCGTCGGCCTCCAGCAGACACCGCACGCCCTTGAGGGTAAAGAGTCCAGGGTCCCCGGGCCCGCTCCCGACCAGGTAGATCACCCTATCTCCTGACCTCCCTGATCTCCTCAAGCACCGCGGCCGCCCCCTGCTCCAGGAGGTCCCGCGCCAGCCTCTCTCCCACCTCCTCGGGCTCCTCGCCCTCAGCCTCACCACGATACGCCAGCGCACCGTCCGGGGAGACTACAACGCCCCTTAGCCGCACCACGGTCCCTCTCACGGCGCTGATCGCCCCGACAGGTACCCTGCAGCCACCTTCGAGCGCGCGGAGCATGGCCCGCTCGGCGAGCACAGACCTCTCGGTCGGCCCATGATTCAGGACCCTTCTAACGAGACCGCGAAGGGGATGATCGTGCAGTGTCGCCGCGGCCAGGGCACCCTGCCCGACGGCGGGAAGCACTTTGTCGGCGGGAATGACGGTGTGCGGGGCGTCGAGGCCGAGGCGTTCGAAGCC
The DNA here is from genome assembly GCA_035715885.1 of Rubrobacter sp. Taxonomy (GTDB): domain Bacteria; phylum Actinomycetota; class Rubrobacteria; order Rubrobacterales; family Rubrobacteraceae; genus Rubrobacter_D. The sequence goes on along the minus strand of DASTKM010000251.1, from coordinate 3,173 downwards.
GGCCCGGGCCAGCACGACCGCGTCGGCCGCGCCCTCGCGCATCTTGCGCACGCGCGTATCCACGTTGCCCCTGATGCCGACGACCTCGAGATCCGGCCTCTGGTGCAGGAGTTGCGCCCTCCGTCGTTGGCTGGAGGTGGCCACCACAGCCCCCTGCGGCAGATCTTCCAGGGTATGACGTCCGTCTGAGACGAGCACGTCGGAGGGGTCGCGGCGGAGGGTGAAGGCCGCGAGATCTACCCACTCTGGTGGCTCCGTCGGTACGTCTTTCAGAGAGTGTACGGCGAGGTCTATCTCGCCCGAAAGGAGGGCCTCGTCGAGCTGGCGGGTGAAGACATCGCGCTGGTCGATAACGGCGAGAGGCGTGTCGGGGTGGTGCTCGCTGGTCGTCCTGATGATACGGATCTCCACCGCTGTACCGGCGGCGCGCAGGCTGGCTGCGCACTCCTCAGCCTGAGCGAGGGCGAGCCTCGAGCCGCGGGTACCGAGGATAGCGGTGTATTCCGGGGTCACGGGGATTCGCGGCGCGGGCGGTGCAGTTCCACGTCGAGCCCGTCCAGGGCCATCAGGCGGCGCCTTACCTCAGAGCTCTCGAGTGGGGAGCCGGCCTCGGCGCGGGCCTTTATCTCCTGGATCGGCCCGTGGAGCAGCTTGTTGACGAGAGAGTAGCTCATGCGCTCGACGGAAGCCATCTCCTCGGGCGAGAGCTCCATCCTCGAGAGGGCGCGGGCGAGCTCGTGACGGCGAATCTGCTCGGCCTCATCGCGAAGCTCCTGTATGAGCGGCACGACGTGCAGCGTCGAGAGCCAGCCCATGAACTCCGGGACCGTGGGAGAGATGATGGCCTCTCCCTCCTCGGCCGCTTCCTGGCGACCCTCCGCGTTGCGCTCGACGACGGCCTGGAGGTCGTCTATGTCGTAGAGGTAGACGCTCCCCAGGGTCTGGACCACGGGGTCTATGTCCCTTGGCACCGCGATGTCTATGAAGAACAACGGCTCGCTCCGCAGCGCAAGCGCCCCTGCGACCGTCTCGCTCTGAACGACCCACTCGCCGGAGCCTGTGGAGCTAACGACGACGTCCACCTCAGGTAGCTCGGCCGCGAGGGCGTCGAACGCGACGGCCTTGCCCCCCACACGCTCGGCGAGCAGACTGGCACGCTGGGGTGTACGGTTGGCGATTAGGAGGTCGGCGACGCCCCTGTCTTTGAGGTGCTTGACCACGAGCTCGCTCATGTCACCCGCGCCGAGGACCAGGGCCCGCCTTCCTGCGAGATCCCCGAAGACCTCCTCGGCTAGCTTCACGGCGACGCGCGGCACGGAGAGAGAGCTATCGCCTATCCCCGTCTCGGAGCGGACCTTCTTGCCGACCCTGAGCGATGTGTGGAAGAGCCGATTGAGGATCTGGCCCGCGCAATGCACTTCGGTGGACGCCCTGTACGCCTCGCGGACCTGGCCGAGGATCTGACCCTCCCCGACGACCATCGAATCCAGCGAAGAGGCAACCCTGTACAGGTGCCGCACGGCCTCAGCGTCCGTCAGCCAGTACGTGTCCTGCTCGAGCGACGATCGCTCGACGCGCCTGTCTTCGGCGAGCAGGTCGAGCACCCGCGCCCTCGCTCCCTCATCCTCGACGACGGCGTAGACTTCGGTCCTGTTGCAGGTCGAGAGCAGCACGGCTTCTGAGACTACGCCCTCCTCCTTGAGGCGCCTGAGGAAACTCCGGCCAGCGCACGGCGGGAAAGCGACGCGCTCGCGCACTTCGATCGGCGCCGAGCGGTGGCTCATCCCCGCAACTGCGACAAGCACCGGCTCACCTCCTCTTCGAGGTCCAGGCCTGTTGCCCCACCGCCGCGACGGGCCGTGTCGAACTCCTTCACTACACGGGCCCACTCAGGCGCGAAGGCCTCCTCCAACTCGCTCCTGATCCGCCGCGCCAGGGTGGGCGACGCCCCGCCGGTGGAGACCGCGACCTGGAGCCCACCCCTCCGCAGCGTCGACGGGACGGTGAAGTCCCCCTCAGCAGGACGGTCGGCGACGTTGATGGGGACCCCGCGTTCCTTCGCTTCCTGTGCGACCAACGCGTTGACCTCTCGCGAGTCCGTCGCGGCAAACGCCAGTTTCGCGCCTTCGAGGTCGCCGGATTCGTAGGGACGGTGTAGGATCTCCACGTCCATGCCCGCAAGCTCCGGACGGACCTCAGGGGAGACCACAACGACCTCGGCGCCCGCTCGTAACAGCTTACCGACCTTCCTGGTGGCCACCGCCCCACCCCCGACTACCACGCAACGCCTGCCGGAGAGGTTCAGAAATATGGGGTAAAGAACGGTATTTCCGCCGTCGATCTCTACTCCTGACCTAGAGAATGGCCTGTGGATTAGCCTGAAAGTCTAGCATAACCACCAACCGGGTATCGTTGTCTCACAAAGTGTTGCATGCACCGTCGCGGGGCGCCGTGTAAGCCTTCACGGATTGGCTGGCTCTTTGGTCTTCTCCAACAACCTGAGCTCCCCTATAACCATGCCCTTATCGACTGCCTTGCACATATCGTAGATGGTCAACGCGGCCACGCTAGCAGCGGTGAGGGCCTCCATCTCGACGCCCGTACGGTCGCTCGCACGGGTCGTCGCGGTGATCGACACGCGATCCTGGCCGACCCCGAACTCGATGTCCACGGAGGTCAGGTTCAACCCGTGGCACAGCGGTATGAGCTCTGGCGTTTTCTTGGCCGCCATCACACCTGCGATCCTGGCCGTGTTCAACACATCGCCCTTGGGCAACGCAGCTTTGCGCAACAGCCCTATCGTCTCTGAGGACATGCGCATTACTGCCCCGGCGACCGCGATACGCCGCACCACTTCCTTCTCCCCCACGTCGACCATCCTGGCCGCGCCCTCGCTGTCAAGGTGAGAAAAGGTCATATTGCCTCCCTTCGGTCGGCAGCTAGTCAGCATTTCAGCACGCGCCCTATCGGGCGCTTGTCAGCATTTCAGCTTTCGCTTGTGCGAGCCCCGGCTGACAAGCTGACAAGCCGCTGCAAGCGGCTTGCTGACTTGCTTTTTTCGCGGAATGCGGGGGAATCGAACCGCCACGGCCGCACTTACGGTCGCAAACCGGTTTTGAAGACCGGCCGGGCCACCAGGCCCACGCATTCCTGGTTCGGCGGGTAGAGTTTAT
>DASTKM010000250.1:0-6826 GCA_035715885.1 Rubrobacter sp. | reverse complement strand
ACACGAGCCCAACAGAGGTCTCGAGGCCTATCTATACCGTTAGGACTGAGTGGGAGGTTGTGCTCTGGAGCCACGTAGCCAGGTTACTTGGTGCGCGAGCAGTCAGGAGAGCGAGGAGGTAAGGAATGGGCGAACGTCACGCGTCCATTATCGAGAGGATAGTGCACCGGGTCGAGGAGCACACCGAGGAGTGGCGCCAGCGGGATGCCGCCCGTGCTGCCGAGGCTGAGGCCAACCGTGACCAGCTGTGGGCCGCGGCGGTGGAGAGGGAGAAGCACCTGACCAAAATCATAGGAGAAGAAGGTCAGCGAGCCTCTTCGGAAGAGATTATGAAGGAGCTCCGGTTGGCCTTCGTGGTGCACTCCGAGGAGGTCGCCCAGACACTCGAGACCTTCGCCCGCAAAAAGGATCGTTTGATCAAGGTGATCCCTAGCACCAGGGGAAGCTACGCCAAGGAGATGGGCATCAAGGGCTCGTGGCTCGTCTTCGAAACGTCGGTGCCACGCTCCCCACAGCACACCCACGATGAGCCCTGTACTAAGCACACCGTAGGGCAGCCTAAGCAGTGTGGGCACGGCGAACCCTGTCCAGCCCAGCTCCTCGAAGATGCCCGCCACAAGTCCTACCGCAATACCCATCAGAAAAAGGATAGGCTTGTCGCTGGCGGTGAATATGCGGGGGAGGAACTCGGGGGAGAGAAGCGAGAGCGCGAGGAGTACCGCCATGATCGAGAGCGGGGCGGTAAGGAGCGCTACCGCGTACCAGCGAGCGCCAACCCGCCACCTGAGTAGCCGGGATCGAAACTCGCGAAGGCCAGCTCTTCCATAGAGGAGGCCGGTCAGGAGGATGCTCGCCACGCTGGGGCCCAAGATCATCGCCGGGACAGCGTACGGGGCCGCCATCTGTACCTGTTGTGGGGTGGCCGAGAATCCGCCAGGACCGAGCCCGACCGCGAAGAGCATGCCGCCCCATGAGATGGCGAACGCCAGGGCGAAGTAGCTCAGCAGCGGGTGTCTCTTGATGAAAGCCTTGATGGTCTTCATGAGATACCGCCTCCTTTCTGTGGTCGAGGATAACTGCAGTCTCAGTGTGCTACGAGGAAGGTGATCTACCATGACACATATTGAGCATTCTGCTGGTGTACCTTGATCAGATCTCATGCTAGGCGGCTACGAGGAGTATTCACCGAAGTGCCTGGAAGAGAACGTCTCTGAAGTTCTGCAAGCTAATGGCACAACTTGACCACTAAACTGGGCAATGTATGCCATGACAGCCTTCTACTCCAGAGTTAGTCTAAGGACGTCATAATAGAGGGGCGGCCGCCTATGTGCCCGCTTCCAGCCTGCGGGAAGGAGTCGCTAATGGATGAGACCAGCAGCGAACCAACCGAGCGCATAATGAGCCCGGAGCGAGAAGGGCACCCCGTCTATGGACAGATCAGGCCGAGCGGAAGGATGGTACGAAAGGTCTTGCTCGCCCTCGGCATCGTGGGGCCGCTGTTCTATGTCGCCACTGACATCCTTGTAGCTACGCAATGGGAGGGCTACAGCTACACTGATCAAACCGTCAGCGAGCTGTTCGCCATCGGCGCTCCGACGAGACCGCTAGCTGTTTCGCTTATGCTCACGTACGGCGCGCTTGCGATCGCGTTCGGGGTGGGAGTCTGGATGTCGGCTGGTGAAAAGCGCGCCCTGCGCGTCGTGGCGGTCGCGCTGATCGGAAAGGAAGTCCTTGGCTCCGTGGCGACGCTATTCGCCCCGATACACCTGCGTGAGGCCCTGGCAGCGGGTGAGGGATCGCTGACCGATACCTGGCACGGGATTCTCACGTTTGGGGGTGCTCTCTGCTACCTGCTCGCCATGGGGTTCGGGGCTACGGCATTCGGAAAGCGGTTCCGCCTCTATTCGATCGCGACAATGCTGATACTCGTAGTGTTTGGCGTTTTGACAGGTTTGGACCAGCCCCAGCTTGAGGCAAACTTGCCCACGCCGTGGATGGGGCTTTGGGAGCGCATCGACATCTTCGCCACCATGCTGTGGATCGCGGTGCTGGCCATCGCACTCTTACGCGCCAAAGTGGAACGGCCCCAAGATTATTTCGATGGGAGAAGTGATGCTGGATGAGTCGGGTCCAATCGCCCGACATGACATCTAATAGAAGGCGAACTCGAGCGAGCCGCGCAATGGACGCAGCGGATCGTGGAATTGCAATAAGAACAGCGCACAGGAGAAATAGAGTGTCGCAAACGAAGCGAAGCCAGGTTACAAAGGCAGAACCAGAAGATCCACGCTGGAACTGGCTCTACAAGATAGGGGGCGCGGCCGCCTTGTTCGGAGTGGCGATTATCCCGATCCAGCTCATCGTCTTCATCGCATGGGGGCAACCCGACACCGCAATCGGCTGGTTTACTCTGTTCCAGGACAACAAGCTCGCGGGACTCCTGGCTTTCGAACTCCTGCTAATTGTTAGCGTTGCTGTTGGGATCGCGACGACCCTCGCCCTCTACATCGCCCTCAGACGAGTCGACGAATCTTTCATGGTGATCGCTCTGGCCCTTGGACTCGTGGAGGCCGTGGCCTTCATGCTTGCGCGTCCGACCTTCGAGATGCTCTACCTCAGCGAAGGGTACGCGGCCGCGACAACGGACGCCCAAAGGGCCATGTTCCTGGCGGCGGGGGAAGCGATGTTGGCTACCTTCACAGGCACTGCTTTCCACCTGAGTATCAACCTCTTCAGCATCTATTTCCTGATAGTCTCGGGCGTCATGCTGCGCAGCAATATCTTCGGCAGAGTACCCGCCTACATGGGAATTCTTGCGGCCATATTCAACTGGGCCCTCTATATACCGACGATAGGTCTCTTCCTCTCGATCCTTTCCGTCTTCCCCTTCTTGACGATATGGAACATCCTGGTTGCCCGAAGGCTCTTCCAGCTTGGTAAGGCATCTTGAGGTAGCACCCTGAAATGCTGACCAGCTTTTCCAGAGATGGCTTGACTGGTAGCACCACTGGTAAAATGAGTCCGAGGGAGACGGAGGAAAGGACGGTAAAGGTGAACTACTTCCCGACGAAGATCCTGCTAGCGACCGACGCCTCGAAGGACGCGGTCAAGGCCGCCCAGATAGCTAGCGACATGTCGAACGTCAGCGGCTCGGACCTTCATGTCCTCCACGTCGGAAGCACGAAGGACTTCCATGTCGCCCCTGGTGCGGAGCAGAGTTTCTCCCCCCGCAGCCCTTCCCTGGGTGAGGTCCGGGAGAATGCCGAGAAGACGCTCGAGGAGGCTGTGAAGCAAGTAGAGGAAGCCGGGGGCACCGTCGCGGAGACGCACCTGAGGATGGGCGATCCGGACGACGAGATACTCCGTCACTGCGAGGAGCACGGTGACATCGGCCTGCTCGTCATGGGGAGCCGGGGACTAGGTCCCATAAAGCGCAGGCTCATGGGGAGCGTCTCCGAGAGCGTCGTCCGCCACGCAAGCTGCCCGGTTCTTGTGGCGCGCAGCTAGAGCTGTACCGCAGGAACCCTCCGTCGCACATTACTCGACCTGGGCCTCCCTGCGCCGCTTCGAGACGTACCTCATGAGTGGGTCCACCAGCGTCTGGCGACGATTCTCCGCTCCAAGATAAGCCAAAAATGAGTACTTTGCAGCACGTTCGTAGATACTGATAAATCCTTCATGTGTCGCTGTAAACCGGCCCTTATCGTACCTAATGATGCCAGATCCAGGCAGCTTTGTTCTGGCCTAGCTTTCTCCAAACGATAGCGGCCCACGTTCACACGACAAGCGCTGAGCGATTGTCGATCTCTTCCGCGACGTTCCCCTTTATCTGAGTCGAGTTGTTCCACTCGAGGGGCTCTTGAAAGGTCGTCGAGACGACGACCTTGGGGTGGTAGCGCTCCGTCGCCTCACTTCGGAAAATGTTCTTCTTCGATGCACTCGAGTGAATAGGCAACTCCAGGAACCCATCCTACACGCTCACCGGCATCCGCCGGTCTTGTGGGCCGAGCACCCAGTGCTCCGAGGCGGTGGCCCGGTATAGGCGATGGCGAGCGGGCGGGCGCACGTCCTCCACATTCCACTCGCCAGCCCCGTGCGCGTCGGATCTGCCAGAGAAGATGGCGATGCCTCTGTCGAGGTCAGCGCCCATGAGCTCCTCCGCAATAGCGGAGATGTACACCCCCTGCCCGGAGCCGACGGGAGTCCTGGAGTCGAAGATCACCATGCTCACCTCGGGGCGCCCCACGAGGTTGCGCGAGTGGTTCGCCTCCGGGGACGAAACCCAGTAGAAGTTCGCGTACCCCTCGTGGGCGTAGTACACAGGCGACACCCAGGGTCGCCCGCGCTCGTCGGCTGTGCCCAGCGTCATGTAGAAGTTGGAGTCGATGATGGTCCTAGCGCTGGTTCCAAGATCGAGGTGCTGTTGGCGATCCATGCCCTTCTCCTCCTGTGCTACCCAACCCGGCGCCAAGAGCCACCAGTTCAACGACTACGCCAATCGCGATGAGGACACTGGCCAGATCAAGCAAGGCTCCAAAGCCTGGTCAATCTTCGAGGCCTGTCTGGGCCAGGACTTCCACAAGCGCCAAGGCGTCTCCCTAGAGCGTGTTATGAACTCCATTAGAAACGGCTTAGGAATGCAGGAAACAGAGATCGCGAGGGAACCAAGCTGACCGTGAAATCCGCATTTCTATGCGACTTTTGCCCAAGTTCATAACACGCTCTAGGTGACCGTGCCCCGCACGTCTCCGGACATCTCCCACGTGCCCACCAACCTCTCCAGGTTCTCTAGGTCGGGGTTTGGATCCGGCGTCTGCTGGTGAGCTTGGGCGTTGTTGGTGTCGTCGTTTGCCATGAGATGGCTTCTCCTTTCTGTCAGGTCTTCGCCAGCCCGAACTCGGCTACTCCACCAACCGGAACCGCAGATGCGTTGCGCTCGCGGTTGCGCTCGTCCTCGCCGAAGGCCCAATCGTGGAGTCGTTGGCCGCCGTCGCCCATGGGTTCTTCGGGCCTGACGTTAGAGGCGGTCACGAACCCGTCCAGGGACATGCTGATATCGAAGATCACCCTGGTCACTGGAGCCTCCCAGCCTCTCTTTTCGTGAACAGGGTCCTGGTCCGCGGCCAGCGGCCCCAGGCGACCAGGGCGCTCACCAGCATCAAAACGATCGGAAGCAGCGGGCTAGTACCGAGGACGAGCACGTTGGTCAGGATTGCACCCGCCATCAGGCAAAGAAGCCCGAGTGCGGCCAGCCCCGACAGCCGCGAGACCAGTACGCCTACGGCCCCGGCGATCTCCAGGACTCCGACCACGTACCTGAACCACTGGCCGATGCCGATGGTGGCGAACATCTCCACCATCGCCGCATCGCCACCCACCTTGGCAAACCCGGCCATCGCGAACATGATTGCCAGCAGGGCCTGCAGCACCCACAGCGCGAAGATGTTCACGGCATGCCGCCTGCTCGTCGCCCGCGCGGCCGGCGTTCCACTCGTGATACCGGTGTCGCTCATGACTTCCTCCTCAGATCTTGGATCTCACCCAACTCCGGAGCCACTAGCTCTCCTTTATGATGGTCGTGGTTCACTGTGCAGACGCGTGCTCAGCGAAGCGAGACCGCGACCTGCTCCAGTAGGTCCATCCCCTCCTGCATGCCGGTCTCCATCCCGGAGTCGATGTGCGCGTCGCGGGCCTCCTTGCTCAAGTGCTGCACGAGGACCGTGAGGGTCGTGCGCCCCTCCGTTTTGGTGAACGTCACGGTGTTAAGCGCCTCCCCCTCTGGCATGCCCTCGTAGACCTCGGTCGAGACGATCCGCTCGTTCGGGACGATCTCGCGGTACTCGCCGTGGAAGGCGACCTGGATGCCTTCGTCCGTCACCATCACGTATCGCCACGCGCCGCCGACCCGCAGGTCGATCTCCGCGATCGTCATCTCGCCGCGGTTTCCGCTCCACCAACGCTTGACCAGCTCGGGCGTGGTCCACGCCTTGTACACCAGGTGCTTGGGCGCCTCGAACTCCCGCCTGATGAGGATCTGCTCGTCTGTGGGTAGCGTCACCGTCGCCGTCCCGCTACTCGTCACCGCCCATATCTCCTTCCTTCTTCAGTTCCTCCAACACGCCTTCCATCCGGTCGAACCGCTCCGACCACGAACGCTCGTACTTCTTCACCCAGTCATGGATGGGCTTGAGCGCGTGGCCGTTGAGCCGGTACAGCCGCTGGCGTCCCTCGTTACGCACGTCGACCGCCTCCACCTCTCGGAGCACTCGCAGGTGCTTGGACACCTGCGGCTGAGACAACCCGAGCAAGCGCACCAGGTCATTCACGGGACGCTCCCCGCTGGCGAGGATGTCCAGGATCTGTCGACGCCAGGGCTCAGCCACCGCGTTGAACGCGTCCGTTGTGGTCGCCGCTCGTGCCATAGGAAAATTATATTCTCATATGGGAATATATCAAGCCCCAGACCGTGGCTCGATGGCGAACGTGCGCGTCAGGATGCGGAAGCTACCGTCCGGCTCAAGACCGCTGAATCGGTCTTGAGCTTAAGGATGTGGCTGTGGACGGGAAGGGTATTCCCGTAGGGAGCATCAGCGCCGGGGCCAAAGCAGCCACGACTCGCCGCTTTTGGTTTGCACTTTGGAGCATGCTGCTGCCTCGGTTGGAGGTCTGCCTGAAGAGGCGAGCATCAACCTGCACCGAGCCTACCGATCGTTGCTCACGCGCGAGGGACTGCGAGAGTAGAACCTGATCGCCGAGATAGCCAAGAAGGGTCAACCGCCACCCCTACGGTCCTGACAACGTTGGGTGTCGCAGAGGACGAACTCGT
>DASTKM010000249.1:0-3374 GCA_035715885.1 Rubrobacter sp. | reverse complement strand
TTATGAGCATGTCGGCGTCTTCGGGCACGCGGTTCGTCCAGCGCTCGAAGGTGGCCTTCGCCAGCGCGGGCTCCCCCATAAAGCCGTAGTAGCGGCCTAGCTCCACGTACGCGTCGGGGTAGCCCGAGTCCGCCTCTATGGCACGCTCGAGGTGGTGCACGATCTTGAACGGCTCGTCGCGCGAGAGCGCCACCATCGCGAGCCCCATCCGCGGCGCGACCCACTCGGGGTCCAGCTCCAGGGCGTCGAGGAAACTGGCCTCGGCCTCCTCGAGCCGGCCCAGGTTCAGTAGGGCGCGTCCAACGGCCTCGATGACCTCGGGGTTCTCGGGGGCTGCCTCGAGGGCCTGCTCGAAGCGCGAGAGCGCCTCCTCTACAAGGCCCTCACTCGCCAGGGTCTCGCCCTGCTCCAGGTACTCGTCGTAGCCCATCGCCCTCATTAAATCAGATGGGACGCGAAGAGGATATGTACAATCTTCTGCGGAAAACCGATAGGAAGGGGACGCCTCGGTGAAGAACCCTCCCGCTCTCACGCGGCTCGAGATCCGCTACGGGGATCTCGACCCTTACGGCCACGTCAACAACGCCGTCTACCTGGAGTTCTTCGAGAAGGTCCGCATCTGCTACTGGCGCGCACTTGCGGATATGGCCGGCATCGAGAAGCTCGAAGCGGGCGACGTCCCCGGCGCCAGGTATGTGATCGCCGAGACCACCGTACGTTACAAAGCTCCGATCTTCTTCGAGGACACCCTCCACGGCGCTGCGCGGATGCGCACGGTCGGCAACCGCTCCTACGCGATGGAGTTCGAACTGCGCACCGGCGAGACCTTCGAGGACGGCGCCATCGTCGCGGAAGGCTCCGCGGCACACGTCTTCTTCGACCCTCTGGAGAATACGGTGCAACCGCGCCCTGGCTGGTTCTTACCCACCGTAGCGGAGCTGGAAGGTCGCCCCGAAGCGTCATTCTCCCCTGAGGATAGCTAGAACATGTTACGGTGCAACAACACTGCCTGGCTCTAGAGGAGGCCATGATAGAGTATCTGACGATACAGGATGCTGAGGTCCCTTCGCTGGGACTTGGCACTTACAGGCTCACGCGAGGGGCGTGCGTACGGGCCGTCGGGCGCGCCCTTTCCATGGGCTACAGGCACGTGGATACGGCCCAGATGTACGGCAACGAGGCTGAGGTCGGGCGTGGCGTCGAGGATGCGGGGGTAGACAGAGAGGAGATCTTCCTGACTACCAAGGTCTGGCCGAGCGACTTCGCCCACGACCGCGTCATCCGGAAGACCAGAGAGAGCTTGAAGAAGCTCCGCACAGACTACGTCGACCTCTTGCTTATGCACTGGCCAGGCGATGGCGTGCCTCTCGGCGAGACCCTTGGTGCCATGCGGGACCTGCAAGAAGAGGGTAGCGTATTGCACGTCGGGGTAAGCAATTTCTCCCCTTCGCTGGTCGAAGAGGCGGCAGAGCACGCCCAGATCTTCTGCAACCAGGTCCAGTACCATCCCTACAGGAGCCAGGACGCGCTCCTCGCACAAGCGCAGGAGATGGACTACCTGCTGACCGCCTACACGCCCCTCTCCCGCGGCGGAGTCCAACGGAATAAGACGCTCAGGGAGATAGGAGAGGCGCACAACAAGACGGCCACGCAGGTGGCCCTGCGCTGGCTACTGCAACAGGACAAAGTCTGTGCCATCCCCAAGGCGACGGGCGAGGAGCACCTCAGGGAGAACCTCGACGTCTTCGACTTCGAGCTCTCCGACGAGGAGATGGATCGTATCTTCTCCCTGGGCCGCTGAGGTCGCGTGCGCGCCCGCGAGCTTGGAATACGAATAGGGGATCTATCGCCGGGCGCTCTCGATGCGATCACCGACGTCGAGGGCGTGAGAGTAGGGCACTCGACCATCGTTCGTGGGGAAGGACCGCTCGTCGTCGGAGAGGGGCCTGTGAGAACCGGCGTTACAGTAGTCTGTCCCCGCGAGGGGCTTGCGCGCGACGAGCCCGTGTTCGCGGGCTCTCACAGGTTCAACGGCAACGGCGAGATGACGGGGCTGGAGTGGATCAGGGAGGCCGGCGTGCTGGCGACGCCCGTCGCGATCACCAACACCCACAGCGTCGGTATCGTACGCGACGCTCTGGTAAAGGCCGAGATCAAGGCCCGCACCGACGAGGATGAATACTGGTGCCTGCCCGTGGTGGCCGAGACCTACGACGGTACCCTGAACGATATCAATGGCATGCACGTCACGGCGGAGCACGTATTCGAAGCGCTCGATTCCGCTAGTACCGGACCCGTTGAGGAGGGCTCTGTCGGCGGGGGGACGGGTATGATCTGCCACGAGTTCAAGGGGGGTATCGGCACGGCCTCGCGCCGGCTTCCGCAAGAGGGGGGCGGCTGGACGGTCGGTGCTCTCGTGCAGGCGAACTACGGGAGCCGCTCCGTGCTGCGCGTGGACGGCGCACCGGTAGGACGTGTACTTGGCACCGAGATCATCCCTTCTCCTTTCGAGGACGGGGCCCAGCCGGCGGGGACGGGTTCTAAAATCGTGGTCCTCGCCACCGACGCGCCGCTCCTGCCTACCCAGTGTGACCGGCTCGCGATGCGCGCGAGCATCGGCCTCGGCCGTATGGGGGGTGGCCTCGACGAAGGGAGCGGCGACATATTCTTCGCCTTCGCCACGGGCAACCGCGGCATACCGCGCGCCGGGCTCTACGAACCACCGGCGACCGTGCCCCTGCAGATGGTAACTAACGCCCACATGTCACCGCTCTTCCACGCGGCTGTGGAGGCCACGGAGGAGGCCATACTGAACGCGCTCCTGGCGGCCGGCGACATGATGGGGCGCGACGGTATCACCGCCTACGGTCTGACGCCAGAGTCCCTGCTCGGCGCGCTCGAGGAGGTCCGTGCTCCTGGCACCTGAAACGCTATACCGTCGCTAAAGTCGGCGGACGCCGCTGCCTAAAATGGTGGTGTGGAATTAAGGGACTTCCAGGCGTTCGGCGAGCCGGGGGCCATCGTGTACCTCGCGGACTGTGTGGATCTCATGAAGATCATACCCTCGGGCAGCGTGGACGTGGTCTTCGCCGACCCGCCTTACCGGCTCTCCAGAGGCGGCGTTACGGTCAAGAGCGGCAAACTCGCCCCTGTGGACAAGGGTGCCTGGGACAGGTCCATGGGCGTGGTACTCATAGAGGCAACAGATTACTTCTGACACAGGCACGATGGTAGCAGGGCTGCTGAGATGTATAAGAGGGCGTTAGAGAACGAGCCGGGCTAGGGTTATGCTTAGAAGAGGTATTGGTACCTCTTAGCGTAAGGAGAAAAGAATGAGCGGGATTGACTGGATGAACACCCCACTGAAGGAGTTT
>DASTKM010000248.1:0-2323 GCA_035715885.1 Rubrobacter sp. | reverse complement strand
GTCGGGATTGCGCTCCAGGAATTCTGTGGCGGTCATTATCATGCCCGGTGTACAGAAGCCGCATTGCAGCCCGTGCTCGACGTGAAAACCCTCCTGAACGGGGGTGAGATCTGTCCCGCTCCACAGCCCCTCGATGGTCGTCACCTCGTGGGAGTCGGCCCTGACAGCGAGCACCGTACAGCTCTTGACGGGTTCCCCGTCGAGGAGCACCGTGCAGGCCCCGCAGTTGGAGGTGTCGCACCCCCAGTGGGTTCCTGTAAGCCCCAGGGTCTCCCTTACGAAATGGACGAGCAACAGGCGCGGCTCGACCTCGGCCTCCAGCATTGCGCCGTTTACGTTTACCTTTATCCTCACCTATATACCTCCAGCCCGGACGCGCGCTCGACCGCCCTGGCCACCGTACGTCCGAGGAGTACCCTGACCAGGTCGCGCTTGTACTCCACAGAGCCCTTTGCGTCCTCTATGGGATCGCACTCCTCAGCGGCGATCTCCCCGGCCCTCCTGTACGCCTCGGACCCCGGGCGTCCCCCTGTGAGCGCGTCTTCCGCACCCCTCGCCCGCAGAGTTCGGCTTCCGACGCCGCACAGTCCGATACGGATGCTCTCTATCTCTTCGCCGCCCATGCTAAGGGCGACGCCGATCGCAGCAGCGGCGTAGTCCCCGGTCTTCCGCTTGACCTTGGAGTAAGCGCTCCCTCCCGGAGTGCGCGGCACCCGGACCTCCGTCAGGACCTCGCCGTGATCGAGGGAGGTCTCGTAGGGGCCGACGTACAGATCGTCGATGTGCACGGTACGCTCACCGTTGGGGCCTCGGACCAGGACCTCGCTGTCGAGGGCGACGAAGGCAGCCGGAAGATCCTCTGCCGGGTCCGCATTGGCGAGGTCACCCCCGATCGTCCCCATGTTCCTGACGAGGGGGTCGGCGATCATCCTCTCCGCGTCGGCCAGTAGCGCGTACCGTTCCCGTACGACCGGAGACTCGAGCACCTCGCGGTGCCTGGTGAGCGCCCCGATCCTCAAAGCCCCACCCTCGTCCTCGATGTAGCGCAGCTCGCTATCCAGCCCGCTGATGTCTACGACGACCTCGGGCGCGGCGAGCCGCAACTTCATCATAGGGATGAGGCTGTGGCCGCCGGCGATCAGGCGCGCCCCGTCGCCGTACCGCTCTAGAAGCTCGACTGCTTCCCCCACGCTGCCAGCGACCTCGTACTCGAACCGCGCCGGAACCTGCACGCCTCTCTCCTCTCTCTCCAACGACGTTGGAGTTCCCCTTTTTTCCGGCCAGAGGACCGGAACAAATACCCCTTAGCGGACTATTTTACTCCGTCCCTGGTCCTGGTGTCTGGCGCAGCCTCATGGATGGGGCCGGATCGTTCGGCGAGGCGCCCGCCAGAATGCCCGGTCCTCAGCGCGACGATCTCGGCTGCGATCGCTATGGCCGTCTCCTCAGGTGTGCGCGCCCCTAGATCAAGGCCGATGGGACTGCTGATGCGCGCGAGTTGCTCGTCTGTAACGCCCTCCTCCTTGAGGCGGGCCGTCCTGTTGTCATGCGTCCTGCGGCTCCCCATCGCCCCTATGTAGCCTGCTGGCGTATCGAGCGCTCTCTTCAGAACGGGCACGTCGAACTTGGGGTCGTGGGTCAGGACGGTGATGACGCTGCGGCCGTCGACCTCGGCGGTCTTCAGGAACTCATCGGGCCAGGCGACGACGATCTCGTCCGCCGAGGGGAAGCGCTCGCGGGTGGCGAAGACGGCGCGGGCATCGCAGACGATCACACGGTAACCCATGAACTTGCCGACCCTCGCGACGGCCGAAGCGAAGTCTATGGCGCCGAAGACATACATCCTTGGCGGCGGGGCGAAAGACTGGATGAAGACGGCAACGTCCTCCATCCTGCGCTGGCCGCGCGGGCCATAGTGGACGGTACCCGTCTTGCCCCCTTCGAGCATCGCCCTGGCCCCTTCGACGATGGCCCTGTCGAGGTCGTCGTTGCCCGCCGTCCCGGTGTGATCCTCAGGGGAGATCAGGATCTTACCCCCAACGGAACCCGCCGGTCCCTGTATGACGGTCGCCACGGCCACGGGCGACTGCTCGGCGAGGGCCTCGTGCCAGCGGGAGAGTAGATCTGCCATTACCAGTCCACGCGCTCGACGAAGATGTGGATAGTCCCACCGCACGTCAGCCCGACCCCGAATGCCTCGTCATCGGAGATGCCGTAGGAGAGGAGCCTGGGTTCGCCGCCCTCAATCGCCGCCATCGCCTCCTCGTAGACCGCAGGCTCCACGCACCCCCCGCTCACGGAACCGACGACCTGCCCGTCCTCG
>DASTKM010000247.1:0-3422 GCA_035715885.1 Rubrobacter sp. | reverse complement strand
GGCCTGAACTGGTGCAGCGTGTCGGTGACCATCAGATTGTAGAAGCCCTCCCCGAGCAGGATCTCGGCGAGGGTAACCTGTCCTCTAGGGATGGGCTGCCAGCCCCAGAGGCTGACATCCTCGTCATACCACTTCTGCCAGTCCCTGAAAGGGAACGTCCTTATCCCCGTGTGGATCGCGCGCCGCGCCAGGATGGTCGGCAGGGACTCGGGGTAAGAGCGGTCGAAGCGCAGGCTCTCCCTGGCGACGGCGTCGAGGTTGGGGGTCTTTATCCAGTCGTTGCCGTAGACGCCGAGGTGGTCTCTTCTCAGGCTGTCTATGATCACCACTATTACGTTCATTCTCGATCCCCCGCTCGGAAGGTACTCGTCGGGCACTTGGGTAAAGCTGTTTGCCAGGCTGCCGCACCCGGCCGCGCCGAGCATGGTGGCCCCGGCGGCCCCTGCACCGGCCACCTTGAGAAAATCCCTGCGGGTGAGGATACGCTCCTTCACCCCTCGGCTCCTGGTACGCAATGGCATGCCGAATACCCGGACATCTCCCGAGTGCCGCGTTCGGCGTGCTCTCGTAGAACAAAGAGCGTCTTCGTGTACATCAAGGCCTTCCCTACTAAGTCGAACCAGCCGCCGAAGATTGTAGCGAATAGCGCCCTCTTCCGCAGGAGTTCTCTCCAAGAGCACGGCCTTCAGATCCCCTTTCGCCCAGAGACTCGCGCTGGAGTGGAGGTTGGTCTAAGGTATGGGCGGCCAACGACCCTCGGCAAGGACGGGTATGCACCCAGGCACAAGAAACATGGAAGATCCTCTCTCCCTGGAGCGGTCCACGTGAACTGGCTGGTCACGGGCGGCTGTGGTTTTATCGGTACGGCCCTGATCCGGTCTCTGATGGAGGAAGGCGGCCACGCCGTCAGAGTCGTCGATAACCTCTCTGTGGGGACGCGAGAGGACCTGGCCGCCGCTGGGGACTTCGTCGAAGTATCGTCCGACAGGCTGGGCCCGATGGTCTCAGACGAGCAGGTCGAGCTGGTCGTAGGCGACATCACGGACGAGGACCCCGCGCCGCACGCAGCCCTGGGAGCCGATGTCATCGTTCACTTCGCGGCGAACACAGGGGTAATGCCCTCGGTCGAGGACCCTCGGGGCGACTGCATGAGCAACGTCGTCGGCACGCTCAACTACCTCGAGGCGGCCAGGCACGCTGGCGTCGGACGCTTTATCTTCGCCTCGAGCGGCGGGACCATCGTGGGCGAGGCCGAGCCGCCCATCCACGAAGAGATGCCCCCGCATCCCGTCGCGCCCTACGGGGCGAGCAAACTGGCGGGCGAGGGGTATTGCTCGG
Organism: Rubrobacter sp.; assembly: GCA_035715885.1. GTDB lineage: Bacteria > Actinomycetota > Rubrobacteria > Rubrobacterales > Rubrobacteraceae > Rubrobacter_D. The sequence continues at coordinate 2,084 of DASTKM010000247.1, read as the reverse complement.
CATACTTCAGCACCTTCGGCGTAGAGACCGTGGCACTACGGTTCGGCAACGTCTACGGGCCCCTCTCAGGGCACAAGAACAGCGTCGTGGCGCGCTTTATCAAGAGGGCTGTGGAGGGAGAAGTGCTGGAGATATACGGCGACGGCACCCAGACCCGCGACTTCATCTTCGTGGACGACCTGATCCGGGCCGTGCGGCTCTCGGCCACCGTCGAAGACGTGGGCGGCGAGGTCTTCCAGATCGCCACCAGCGCCGAGACGACGGTGCAAGAGCTGACGGCCAGGCTCCTTCCCGCCCTCGCAGCCGAAGGCATAGAGAACATCGAGGTCCGCAAAACAGCAGCCCGCCGCGGGGAAGTGCGCCGCAACTACGCCGACACCTCCAAGGCGCAACGGATGCTCGGCTGGAAGGCCGAAGTCGGCCTCGACGAGGGCCTCAGGCGGACCGTGGAATGGTTTTTGGGTAGGTAGGGTCTTTGCGCCTAGCGGCCAACGGCTCCAGGTCGCGTCCCCACGTAGAACATACCCTGCGCCACGGCGGCGACGAAGGTGCCGAGGGCCAGGGAGTATGCGACCCGCTCGACGACACCGACGCCAAGCACCGTCAGACAGAGTGCGGAAGCTAGCAAACCGGCGAACCACCCTAGCGCGGCGAGCCGGCCTTGCCCCAGTGCGAAGAGCCCCTGGTTGAACGCATCGGAGAGGAGGTAGAAGGCGGCCATCGTCGCCAGGGCAACAAGCACGGCCAGGCTCGCGTCGAACTCCGCGCCGGCGAAAAGCCTGAGCCCCCACTCGCCGAACATCCAGGTGCCTGCAACCATTAGCACACCAACGAGGCCGACGACCCCGAGGGCTTTCGCCACAAAGCGATCGAAGACCCCCCTGCCTTCGGTGGAAAGGACGCGGCTCGCCCGGGGCAGAAGCGCGCCTATGGCGGGGCTCAAGACATACTGGGGGATGCGCGTGAAGATCAGTGCTGCACTGAACACGCTCACCTGCGCGTCGCTACCATCCAGGACTCTCACGAAGATCGGACCGCCGTTCATCAGTACCTGCGCGAAGGCCATACAAGCCAGCACCGGCGTGGCAAACCGGAAGGCATGCCAGGCGGAGAAAGGCTCTCCTTCCCGTTCCGGCGGCGCCACCGGAGCAGGCCTGATGGCAAGTACGCCTATGAGCGGGGCAAGCACGATAGCGATGACAGGCCCGAAGACACCCCATCCCACGACGAGCAGCACGGCGGCGATAAGCACCCTGCCAGACGACTCGGCCACGATCTGGGCGCCGAGCCGAAAAGACTGCCTGTGCCCGTTGAAGATGCCGCGCCGGAAGTATTCAGGCGCGTACAGGACCACGGCGACGACGAACGCCACGGTAAGCCACGGGTCTTCGAATAGTTCTTCGGTTAGAAGCGGGCTCGCCAGCAGAGCACAGAGTACGAACGCCACCACCAGCCCTATCTGCCAATGTCTGACCGAGGAGACGACGGGACCCCAATCTTTGCCTTGGGCCTCCCTCTGGGCGACGTAGCGCCCCAGGGTCTGGGTGGCGCCGATCCAGAGTACCTGCACGGTGAGGAACGTGGCTGACCACAAGAGGGCGAGCGGCGCGAAGCCCTGCTTGCCGAGGACGTGAGTACAGAGGCTCTGGAACGCGAACGTCAGTGCACCCGCGACGGCGAAGGATGCCGCGATGTAGACGCTCCCAGCACCCGCTCCCTGCCCTGTTTTCAGCCTGTTCAGCATTTCAGGTCTCGCGGTCGGAGTGGACTCTCGATGAGTAGGAGTTCCGATGCCATTGTCTCAAGCGCACGAGCGTTTCACCACACACCACACGAAGCTGAAATGCTGACAAGCTCTATCTCAGCCAGGTCGAGATTATGACCCTGAAGACCCCCAGAGGGTAGGCCAGCTTCGCTGGCTTCTTGGTCTCGCCGGCGGCGCGGCTCATCATCGAGACGGGGACTTGCTCGAAGCGCAGCTTGTGTTTGAGGGCTTCGAGGATGATCTCGTTGGCGTTGAACCGGTCCTCCCGCAGGTTCATCTTGTGGAGCTCCGAGACCCTTATGGCGCGGTAGCCGTTCGT
>DASTKM010000246.1:0-9060 GCA_035715885.1 Rubrobacter sp. | reverse complement strand
ATGTCTTACCTTGGAGCCCGGGGGATGAGTATCTGCGAAAGTCTGTATGTACCGTTGGGCAGCGATCACCATCTGGATCAGACTGTCGTGCATCTCGTAGGCTAGCCAACGCCTTTCCTCTTCGTGGGCTGTCATGAGCTTGCCGACCAAGTCCTCAAGCTGGCGCTCGCGGTCGGCAAGCTGGGCGGTGCGGTCGGCGACTCGCTTCTCAAGGGTTGCGTTGAGCTGCCGAACCTCTTCTTCGACCCGCTTGCGTTCGGTAATGTCGTGTAACAGAATCAAGCGGCCTCTGCTGTGTCCCTTTCGATCTACCACCGGCGAGAGCGTTAGCTCGTAAGCTCGCCGTTCAGTCTCCTTGCCCAGGCTGACCTCCTCGTGGATTTCTCCTGCTTGTCCGTGATAATGTTCGAACAATCCGCTCCAGTTGGGGACGAGCCCAGTGAACCCCCGTCCTATGGATTTCCGGGCAGAGCAGCCCAGGAAGCGCTCGGCGGCCGGATTCATGTCTATAACGCGCTCCTGCAGGTCAAGCACTATCACGCCATCGGCCATGCCCTCTAGAACGTTTGCGCGTGCTACCGGGACCACATCCAACAGGCGAAAACCGAACAGGCTCAACGCGATGGCCATACCACTTAGCAGGAAAGCGAATGGAGTCAGGTCCAGGTTGGGCACAGGGCTGAGACCTAGGACGTATACTCCGTTGCCTACCCAGGGAATCGACACAGCCAGCAGCAACGCGAGGTTTTGCTTACGGTACAGGTTCGGCGAGCGGGTAAGCATCGAAATCAGCAAAATAGTGCCAATCAGCAGCAGCAGATAAGAATACGACAAGTGGACCCAGAACCAAGCGCCGTGATCTACTTCCAGAGCTGGAAACGGCCCGTCTTCGTTCAAACCCGTAGAGCTCCACACGAGCCCATGGCCCTCGTTGGTCCACGCGAGCAGGAGCGTGACGAGCGGAAGAGCGGATAGCAGCGCTAGGTTACGGGGCGTCAACTGCCCTTCGCGACCGGTGTACCGGAGGGCGAACGCCAGCCATACAACCGGAACCGTGGCGATGCCAATGTACTCGGCCTTTGCCCAGAATATCTTCGTCGGCAGGTCAGCTCCGCTCAGCTCGAGAGCGTATCCCGCAGCCCATATGCACACGCCAGTCATCAGCAACGCAAACGTTTCCGCGCCAGGCGTGCCCCTACGACGCCAGGCGAAAAAAACTAGCGCGGCCGACATGGCAGCAGCCACAAGCAGCAGATATGAATACGGGGTGACTTGCCAATGCATCAGAATCCTTGGCGCAACCCGTAGTTGCGCGAGCAGGCGGAGAAGTTTGCGTTGGCAAAGTGCGCCGCATTGGCCAACCCGAACACCAAAGGTACTGAACTGGCCCGTCCCACCAAGGTAACTTCGGTCAAACCTACTAGACCTTGATTGCGAGCCTGATTGAGGCGCATGAAGACGACGCTGAGCAATACGTGTGCAAACCTCTGATGATGGTTGCTCACTTCTCCAATGGTCCTCTCTAGCACCCCGCAGTATGTCGGCGACACGTGAGTGCGTCTATATGCCGCCCGGCCATACCTTGCACGTAGGGCGACCAATCCCCCCGCCAGCCTGCTGGGGCCTTCCGTGGCCGCCCTCATCGTGACGGGCGCGACCGAAGGGTGGGCGGGCATAGGTCGCCTGCTGCGTCGGATCGTGCGATGGCGACTCGGCTTGCGGTAGCACCTGTTCGTCCTCTTGGGCCTCCCTGCGGTCATGGCGCTCGGCACTTTCCTCCGACCGGTCGCCCTGGCGTCGTTCGATGTCTCGGCCCTTCCGTCCGCGCTCACCTACCTCGGGGCCTTCGCCTTTGTGGTGGTCCTTGGTGGACCGCTGTTCGAGGAGCCGGGCTGGCGCGGCTTCGCCTTGACCCGGCAGCTGCATGGCCCCTTGATTGGGGCCTCATCCTAGGGAGCCTGTGGGCGCTGTGGCACCTGCCCAGGTTCTCGGTCCCGCAAATGCTACCCCCGTCAGGCACGGTCATGGACTTCGTAACGTTCTCCTTGGCCCTCATCGCCCTCGCCTACATCATACAGTGGGTCTTCAACAAGACGGGGACAGGTGCTTATTGCCATCCTGACCCACGCCACGTGGAACACCTTCTACAGCGCGGCCTCGTGGAGGTTTTCCCCGCCCCGCCGTCGTCGGCAGCTACCTGAACCTCACCATAGCCGCGTGGGCGCTGGTTATCATCGCCGTGACGCGAGGGCGGCTGGGCTACCGGGCTCAGGCCTCTCCCCCTCCTAAAGGCTTGCCCGGCTCTTCTTTCCTTCTCGGAACTTCGCACTGACAGAGTTCTCGGAAGTTGTTCACGGGGCTCTCACACGACCATCGTTCTACGGTGGATCGAGGCGTTTAACGAGCGCGACCTAGAGGCCGAAGCGGACGTCTTGGCTCCCGACTACGTGGCTCCCGGCTACGTGGCTCACGTCCCGGCTGCGACCGGCCCCCTGGACTTGGAGGTCTTGGATGCCTGGAGGCAGTTCACCACCCCCTTCGTGGAGGCGTTCCCCGACCTTCGGCTCACGGTGGAGGACATCTTCTCCGAGGGGGACATGGTGGCCACGCGTGTGGCCTTCCGAGGCACCCACCGCGGCGAGTTCCAGGGCATCCCGCCGACCGACAAGGAAGTGGCCTTCTCGAGCATGGTGTCCAACCACGTAGTGGACGGCAAGGTGGAAGAGAACTGGGTCGAGATTGACCTGCTCAGACTTTTGGGGCAGCTAGGCGCCATCCCCGAGCTGGAGCACTCCGAAGAAGCCAACCCCACCTAGCATATAGGTAAATCATCCAACCTCGTAGAAGGTAAATTCTGCGAACTTCGCGTTGATGGAGTTCTAGGGAGTTCACTCTAAAGGTACAGCTACTGACAGAAGGCTGGGCTACTGGCAGAATGGCAGAAGGCTGGGCTACTGGCAGGATGAGGATGGCAGAATTCTGGCTGTGTTCCCATAACTTTGGAGTCCCAATCCTTGCACGCCATCTCGATCATGTCCTGCGCTTCGTCCTGTAGGGACGTGATGTGGAAGCCCCCGTTGTCCATCACCTCGCGCACCTGCTCGTCGATGTTAGCCTCTTGGGGATCGGAATACTGCTGCGACAGCAAGGTACGTGCTACTTCCTCATCAGCGAACCACCAGCCCGAGCCGGTCGTCTCGGGCATCTGGTGATTCTCGTAAAAGGTGACGAGGATAGCGCGGTATCCGGGGTTCTCGTCCCTGAAGTGCTCTGTCAGGAGAGTGAAGGCTTCCTCCGAAGTGGCGTCGGTGGCGGCGTTGATGCACTTCTGGGGAAAGTTCTCCGAGCAGTCCTGATCCATCATGATGTTGTATTCGGGGAGGTTCGGTTTCTCGGAAGCTATAGGTTCGGACGTAGGAGGTTCGGGTGCAAGCTCTGTCGTCTGCTGCTCACGGACTTGCTTATCGAGGCCGTGCTGCTTCTCCACACGCTCGACGGCGTTGCTGGCCTGTGCGCATCCGTAGAGCACCGTCAAGACAATCATCGCCACCAGCAGGCTACGGTTCATGCTTCCTTCCCTATTCACCCTACTGCGCAGAGCGATGATACATCGAACTTCGCCTTGACGGAGTTCTAAGAAGCTCAGCCGAATACTAAACCGGCCAGGTAGTAAAGACCGCCGAGTAGGGCATTGGCACCAACCGCGACGACTAGGGAGGTATCTGGCTGGACGATCATCCATGCGGTCGTCCCTGCTGCACCTCCTGCTATAGCGAACATACAGAACCACTTGAACCGCTCCTCCGGACCCACCCAGGGCGGCACAACCCCTATGATCACCCCGAAAGCACAGCCTGCCGCAAGAATGCCCAGTATGCCCTCCCGTATCGATGAGGAAGAAATCCCGAAGAGGCCTCCAAACTCTATGGCCGTCACGAAGATACCCGCGAACACTCCGAACAGGATACGCTTTAGGAGGGGCGATTCCCCCACTTCAAACTGCTGGCGACTATCTTCGCTCAACAATTGCCCTCTGCTACCAGCGCCTCGTTATGTTCCTTCGAACGCCTTCGTAGCTCGCTGCCAGAAGCCGTCCAGCAGCCAGATACGTACAGTCCCGATCCCGCCACCCGGCGTCCTTCTTGGGGCGCTCCACTGCCCAGCTGTCGGTCGCTGAGAGTCCCTCATCCTCTCGCTTTCCACTACCTCGTAATGCGCGAGGTAGTGCCATTAATAGCGCGAGATCACACAAAGCGCAAGCGAGACGGCTCGAAGGCCGAGAGCTCCTCCCTCCCCACCGTTCTCGAGGTGTGCTGTACCGACCGTTTTACGAGGACTATCATGACAGAGTGCCTGCCTACCGCCGAACATTCCCCTACGAGAAGGGCCTACGGAAGAGAAGGGTGTGCACCGCTGGCGTAGCGGTAGGCTTCGTCCACGAGCCGGGCGACGATCTCGATCTCCTGCGCATCCCTCGGGGCGTATATCATCACCACGTTCTGCGGTAAGTAGCCCATACGGGCCACGGGGTGTTGCTCGGCCCAGCCCATCTTTATGGCCTCCTGTGCGACTTCCGGTGGCAGCGCGGCATGCAGGCTACCGTCTGGCATGGGGTGGATGTGGGCGAATTCCCGACCGATCATAAATGCTTCCTGTGGACCGGCCGGGAGTTCCTCCCGCAGCCACAAAGCGCGAGCTCCGGGCACGGAGATGGCGCTGGGGCGCTCCTCCACACCAGGAAGGGCGAAGACTCTCGTGGCTAGTTCGTCCACCACCTCGCGCTCTGGGTTCTGCTCCAGCTGGGTGTGCGGGTTGGTTGGCGTGGTCCTGGGACGGGACCCGCTCCTCTTCGGCAAGACGCTTTCGTTCATCACTTATCTACACCTCCTTGCCAATCAGTCGTTGGTCATACGAACACTCCACGAAAACCAGGGAGTACACGCTCCAGATTCCCTCCGCCGCTCCTCAGGGAAGGAGTTGCAGCGAACACAGTTGGCCAGTACTAACCACCTCATCCGTCGTCCTCCTCCATCAGCCTCATTATGGACGGGTGCAGACGTCCGTTGCTCGCCACTATCTCTCTGCCATCGAGGTCTAGAACGTCTCCTCGGTAGTTCGTTAGGTTCCCTCCAGCCTCCTCTACTATCACACTTCCCGCAGCCAGATCCCATGGCCAGATGCCCCGCTCGTAGTAGCCGTCTATCCTCCCCGAAGCCACATAGCATAAATCAAGGGCCGCAGAACCCAAGCGCCGCATGCCTTGGGTGGTCGCCGCGAAGCGTCCAAAGAGCTCCAGGGCCTCGGGCATCTCAGCGCGATCGTAGGGGAAGCCGGTCGCGATAAGCGCCCGGATCAGCTCGTCTGTGTCCGACACTTTGATAGGCTCGCCGTTCAGGGTGGCGCCTCGGCCTCGCTCGGCGACGAAGGTTTCCTCGCCCATCGGGTCGTGCACCACACCAAGGATCACCTCGCCTGACCTCTCTAGGGCTATGGAGACGCAGAAGATGGGTAGCTGGTGCGCATAGTTGGTGGTCCCATCCAAGGGATCCACGATCCAGCGGACGTCCTCCTCGCCGGTGAGCTCTCCTCCCTCCTCGGCCAGCATCCCGTAGGTGGGGAAGGTTCCCAACAGCTCTTCCCTTATCAGCCGCTCCGCTTGCTCGTCGATCTCCGTGAGTAGGTCCACCTCACCCTTGTAGGTGATGGAGTGTTCTGTGCCGAAGGCGGCGCGCAGCACCTCGCCCGCCCTCCTGGCTGCGGAGAGTGCGGCCTCAAGTTCGCTCGTCATGTTCTCGATCCCTTTGTGTGAGTGCAAGTGCGATACATGTTAACGTGCCGGGGGCGGGACGGGCGAGCGGCAGGGTGATGCCCTTGACGACCTGCAAGTCCTTCAGAGCGACCTTGAATGTCGCTGAAGCGCTCGCAGCAGATGACGCGCGGGACTAGAAACATCCAGCTATCGCAGATGATGTGCTTGGGCCCTCCCCACTGAGAGGTTGCCTTCACCATCGACTGCAACCTGGAATGGGTCGGCAAGTTCACCCACGAACGTGCCGTCGGGTGCGATGTTTCGCCACGCCAGGAAATACGGGCGTCCGTCCGGCCCCTCTACCAGCTTGCCACTGTAGAGAGAGCCCACAGGGTCGCCGATCAGGAAATCGTGAGTGGAGAATCGGAACGGGCCCAGAGGGGCGTCGGCGACGAGGTAGTGCGTGCCGCCCACCGGCTCGAGACGCGTTTCCTTTCGGCGCGCGGCCGAGTGTGCCCCTGCCCAAGTGGAGAACAGCAGGTAGTAGCGTTCCCCCAACTCCACGAGCTGCGGCACCTCCAGGGCGTAGAAGTGGCCGGGTCCCGTCAGCGGCGGTAAGGTCTCCCAGCGGACCAAGTCGCTCGAGCGGGCATGACCTATCACGCCGCGGCCGTCGGATGGCCCCTCGATGGTGCGGGCGGTGATGAGCGCGTGGTAGTCTCCCGTCTGGCGGTGCTTGAAGACCCACGGGTCGCGCCACATCCGTTCGTACCCCACGGCGCCCTCGTCCCGCTGCTCGTAGTATCGCGGGTCGGCCTCAATGAGCGGGTTCTTTGGGTGCTTGCGCCAGCGGATCAGGTCCTCCGACGTGGCCGCTCCCGCGCGCTGGACGACGGCGTCGCCTTCGACGCTCACCCCCGTGTAGAACATGTGCCACCTGCCCCTTTCCCGGACCACGCATCCGGTCCAGACGGCGCGATCGTCCCAGGCCCCCGCCGGCCCGGCGCTCAAGGCGTCCGGCAGGACACGCCAGTGCCTCAGGTCCTTCGATGCGGCGTGGCCGACGGAGGCGTTCAGGTGCCGCAGCTCCGGGTCGCCCAAAGAGCGGGGCGCCTGAAGGTAGAAGGCGTGGTAGTCCCTGCCATCTCGGACCAGCCAGAAGTCCCACACCCACTTATCGGGAAGCCGCAGGGTCATGTCTGACCACTTCTCCCTTCTAGTTATGTGTAATCATCACAAGCCGAAGGCCTCCGAACTGGCTCGAGTTTACGAAGCCCACCTCCTGTGCCCCTTACGCAGGGGGACCTCCGTGGCAGTGCGGCAGCCCAACACCTCGTCCGGGACTACCTTGAGTGCGTCACGTCCGTCGATCACTGCCGTTTAGGCACGCGCCTCCGTCTTCTCCACAAGGTGACGGCCGCTACCACTGCTCCGGTGGCCAGTGCAAAGAGTGCAACTTTTCTTGTGCTCACGTCCTCTCTGGGTGCCCTGGACACGGGTTCCGGCAGCGCCTGGTCGGTGTCCGCCGCGCCAGGTACATCCAGAAGCGTTACCGTGCCCGCATCTCCATCAACCTGGACAGTCTGGCCTGACTGGATGCGCCTGGTCGCGACGCCGGTCCCCAGCACGGCGGGAATGTCGTACTCGCGAGCCACAATGGAGCTGTGGCTCAAAGGCCCGCCGACGTCGGTGACCACCGCGGAGGCTATGGCGAAGAGCGACGTCCATGCCGGGGTAGTGATGCCTGCCACCAGCACCTCTCCCGGTTGCATCTGGCCGAAGTCCGCCGGGCCAGAGAGGACGCGGGCCGGTGCTGTGACCTGGCCCCCACTAGCCGCAACACCCTTGATGGTGTCGCCCGTCTGCTCCTCGGATGCCGCCGGCATAAACCCTTCGAAGGCCTCGAGCCAGGCGTTTTCGGGGAGTAGCTGCGGGGGCGTAACCCTTCTCTGTCCCCGCCAGAGCATCCTGCGTTGCTCCACAGTGTCAGCCAGGCTTGCAAGGTGTGTCTCGCCCGCGTCCAATGACGCGGCCGTGTGCTCTAGCTCGTCCCGGCGCAGCCAGAACACGTCTGCGGGTTTCTCCACGGCGCCGGCCTCCGTCAGGTGACGGCCCAGCTCGAGGAGCATACGCCGCATAACGGGCCAGGCTAAGCCCACGTCGGCAAGGGCGTCCTCCCGCACGGGCGCTACGTCTTGCGCCCATTTGAGCAAGCTGCTAAAGAGGTTTCGCCGCGGGGCGTCCAACCTCTCCAGCACTGCTTGCGTCGCCTCCTCGCGCCGCGCGGCTGTCCTCCCCTGGCGCTTGTGGGGGTTCTGTCCTTCACCCCGGAGGTAGAACGTGAGCGTGTCGAAGAGCGGCGCGGGTCGTCGGCCGGTACTGGGTTGACGCAGGGTTGTAGACAGCGTGCCCGTAGCGGTCGAGGTGAGCCTGGAAGCGGGAGCGCCACTCGCGCCACACTTCTCCGTCCACGCCGGAGGGTGGTCCTTCAGCACCGAGCAGATCGAGGATCTGTTCCGACGGCGTGCCGGCCAGCGCCCTGGCGAGGCCGGGGTGCTCGCGGGACCATGAGGCGAGGTCGTAGAGCGACTTCTCGGCCAGGATGGGCATGCTGTCGAAGCCAAGCAGGAAGGTCTGTGCCGGAGGATCTCCTTCACGCCTGACGAGCCGGTTGTAGAACATGGTGAACAGCGCCTCGCTGAGGTAGGCAAGCGGGATGATGGTCTGCACCGAGGTATAGTACTCGGTTCCTGCATCCAGGAGTTCCCGAGCGCCAGCGAGGAGCACTTTGGCTGACAGGTTCTCGGGCGGCTTTGCCTCCCACCCTTCGACGATCCGCACATAGCGCGGGCGAGCGTACTCGCGCCAGCGCCTCTGGCCGCTCCGTTCCCCGCTGCCCATCAAGAGCCGGAAGGCTCCGGGAGTTTTCACGAGGAGACGCCAGAACGCGCCAAGTGAGTAGTAGTAAGCGTAGCCATTGACCGTGGGGAATGCGATGTCCCCCTCTCGGAAGACGCCGGAGCCCATGAGCTCCTCGATGAGCTTGTCGAGGGAGCGGGGGACCGATCCGTAGGCAAGATCGGCGAACAGCGGCGAGAGCGGGTCTGGCATCTGCTCGACGATGCTGGCGCGCCAATACGTGCCCTTCGGTACAGGCACGCTCCAGTCAGTCGGCGGATCGGCCATCGGTTCGGGCAGGGCGGTTATCGGACGGGACTGCACGATGAAGAAATCGCCGCCCGAGAGCGCCCACTCGATGTCCTGCGGTGTTCCGTAATGATGCTCGATGGTTGCCCCGTAGCGGGCCAGCG
>DASTKM010000245.1:0-6846 GCA_035715885.1 Rubrobacter sp. | reverse complement strand
GTGATCATCAACCCCGATGGCGCACCCCGGGGGACGCGTATCTTCGGGCCCGTCGCGCGCGAACTCAGGGAGAAGGGTTACACCAGGATCATCTCGCTCGCCCCGGAGGTGTTGTAGTTATGGGTCTCAAGCTAAAGCGCGGGGATACCGTCGTTGTGATCTCGGGCAAAGAGAAGGGCAAACGCGGCGAGATCGAACGGGTCATCCCCAAAGAGAACAGGGTCGTCGTCGGTGGCGTCAACGTCCGCACGCGCCACGCGAGGCCCAGCCAGCAGAACCAGCAGGGGCTCTACCACTTCGAGGCTCCCATAGACGTCTCCAACGTGATGCTCATCGATCCGAACTCGGGCGAGCCGACGAGGGTGGGTTACCGCTTTACAGACTCCGGTGAGAAGCTCCGGGTCGGAAAGAAGTCAGGGAAGGATATCGATGGCTAGGTTGAAGGAAAGGTACCACGATGAGGTCGTCCCCGATCTCGAGGAGAGGTTCGGCATCGAGAACTCCATGCGGATGCCCGGTCTCGAGAAGATCGTGGTGAACATGGGTGTCGGGGAGGCGGTGGTAAACAGCCGCGCCCTCGACGGCGCCATGGAGGACCTGGCCAGGATCACGGGCCAGAAGGCCCAGCTCAGGCGGGCGCGCAAGAGCATCGCCGGGTTCAAGATCAGGGAGGGCATGCCAGTGGGGGCCAGGGTCACGCTGCGCGGCGAGCGCATGTGGGAGTTCCTGGACCGCTTTATCTCCATAGCCCTACCGCGCGTCAGGGACTTCAGGGGCGTTAGCCCCGCTTCTTTCGACGGGCGCGGAAACTATGCGATAGGCCTCAAGGAGCAGGTGATCTTCCCCGAGATCTCCTACGACTCCATAGACGCGACCCGAGGTCTCGACGTGGCGATCGTGACGACGACGGATAGCGACGAAGAGGCGCGGGAGCTTTTGCGGCTCCTCGGGATGCCGTTCAGGCAGAGTTGAGAGGTAGGATATGACGAGAAAGGCCTTGCTGGTAAAGCAGCAGAAAAAGCAGAAGTACGCGGTTAGGGAGTACAACCGTTGCCAGAGGTGCGGCCGGGCGCACGGTTACTACAGGAAGTTCGGGCTTTGCCGGATCTGCCTCAGAGAACTGGCGCACGAGGGGAAGATCCCCGGCGTAACGAAAGCGAGTTGGTGAAGATTATGTCGGTTAACGATCCTATAGCGGATTTCCTGACGCGCATCCGCAACGCGCACATGGCCAAGCAGGAGACGGTCGAGATACCGCACTCCAAGATGAAGGCGGAGATCTCCCGAATCCTTCTGGAGGAAGGCTACGTTCAGGACGTCTCCGAGCGCGGGAGCGGGGTCGAGAGGAGGCTTGTTATAACCTTGAAGTACGGCCCCGACGGTAGCCGCGGCATCGCCGGCCTGAGACGGATGAGCCGCCCCGGCCGCCGGGTCTACCGCAAGCAGACCAACATCCCCCGCGTGCTCGACGGGCTCGGGGTGGCGATACTCTCGACCTCCCAGGGGATCCTGACAGACCACCAGGCCAGGCGCAGGGGCGTCGGCGGCGAAGTCCTCTGCTTCGTCTACTAGGGAGGTTGCAGTGTCGAGAATCGGGAAAGCTCCTGTCGAGATCCCCGGCGCGGTCAGCGTGGAGCTCTCGGGCCGTAGCGTTAAGGTGAACGGCCCCAAGGGCGAGCTCACGGTGCCCGTGGCCCGCGGGATCGATGTAAGACAGGAAGACGGTAACGTAATAGTCGAGCGGGCCGCGGACACGCCCGAGCACCGGGCGATGCACGGGCTTACGCGATCCCTGATCTACAACGCCGTAACCGGCGTGACGGAAGGGTTCACGAAGACCCTGAACATCGCCGGCGTCGGCTACAGAGCAGCCCTGCAGGGAAGCGACATCAATCTGCAGGTCGGCTACTCCCATCCTGTCTCCATCTCACCTCGGGAGGGGATAGAGTTCGAGGTTCCGAACGCCACGACGATCATCGTGCGCGGGATAGACAAGCAGAGAGTAGGCCAGACGGCGGCGGAGATCCGGATGATCCGTCCGCCCGAGCCGTACAAGGGCAAGGGCATCCGTTACAGCGACGAGCAGATCCGGCGCAAGGTCGGCAAGGCCGGATAGTAGTAGGAGGATTCATGGCTGTTCTCGAAAAGCGGATGCACAGGGAGAAGCGGCACAAGCGTGTCAGGCGCAAGGTGGCCGGTACGGCCTCCAGGCCGCGCCTCTCGGTGTACCGCTCCAACGTGCACATCTACGCCCAGCTCATCGACGACGACGCGGGAAAGACACTCGCGGCGGCCGACTCCCGCCAGGTGGGGGAGTCCGAGAACCGCAAAGACGCAGCCCGCAAGGTCGGAGCCTTGATCGCGAAAGAGGCCTCCCAGGCCGGGATAGAGGCGGTCGTCTTCGACAGGGGCCCAAACAAGTACCACGGACGCATCGCGGCGCTCGCCGAGGGCGCGCGCCAGGGCGGACTAACTCTTTAGGAGGGACTATCTTGGGACGACCAAGAAGCGATAACAGACAGGGAGGAGGACGCGGCGGCCGGCAACGTGACGGGGCCTCGGATCTCCAGGACAGGGTCGTCGAGATCCGGCGCGTCGCCAAGGTGGTCAAGGGCGGCCGGCGCTTCAACTTCTCGGCCCTGGTGGTCGTTGGCGACGGCAAGGGCAGGGTCGGCACGGGTCTCGGGAAGGCCAACACCGTCCCCGCCGCCATCCAGAAGGGCCAGGAGCGGGCCAAGCGCAACATGTTCGACGTACCGATGCGCAATACCACCATCCCGCACGAGGTCACAGGCAAGTTCGAGAGCTCTTCGGTACTCCTCAAGCCGGCCTCGGAGGGTACCGGTGTGATCGCCGGCGGCGGAGTAAGGGCCGTCCTCGAGCTCGCCGGCATAAAGGACGTGCTCACCAAGGCGCTCGGCTCGACGACCTCGGTGAACCTCGTGCAGGCCACCGTCGAAGGGCTCCAGAGGCTGCGCAGCAAGGCCGACATCGAGCAGACGCGAGGGGTGAAGATCACACTATGAGCCCCCTCAAGGTCACGCAGGTAAGGAGCGTCGTAGGCTCGAAGCAGCGGCACAAGCGGACGGTGCGGGCCCTTGGTCTCAAGCGCATCAGGGATTCCAGGGTGCACGAGGACACGCCCCAGATCCGGGGTATGGTCCACAAGGTGCAGCACCTCGTCCACGCCGAGGAGGTGGATTAGCGGTGAGGCTCAACGAAATTAAGGGTGCTCCAGGCTCGAAGAAAGCGCCCAAGCGCGTCGGGCGTGGCACGGGCTCGGGACGCGGTAAGACTTCGGGACGTGGTCACAAGGGAGCGGGGGCCCGCTCCGGCGTCTCCGCGTTTGCGGCCTACGAGGGTGGACAGATGCCGCTGCAGCGGCGGTTGCCGCGCCGGAAGGGCGAGGCCAGGGGCCGCCACACGGTGGCCCGTCCTACCGTCTACGCGCCGGTGAACCTCGGCGAACTCCAGGGCCTTCCCGGTGATACGATAGGTCCTGACGAGTTGCGGGCCGCCGGGCTCGTCAGGAAGAAGGCTGAGCTCATCAAGATCCTTGGTCAAGGGGACGCAGGGCGCGCCGTTACGGTAAAGGCACACGCGTTCTCCAAAGCGGCCAGGGAGAAGATAGAAGCTGGCGGCGGAAGCGTCGAGGTACTGGAGAAGTAGAGATGTTGGGATCCCTAGCCAACGCCTGGAAAATCCCGGAGCTGCGAATGAAGCTCCTGTTCACGTTCGCCATGCTGGCGGCGTACCGTCTGGGGGCCTACATACCCCTGCCCGGGGTCGACCCGAGCGTCCTCGGCGGCGGTCTTCAGAGCAGCAACCCCATAACGGGCCTGTTCGGGACGTTCACGGGCGGAGCCTTCAACAACTTCTCTGTGTTCTCGCTGGGGATCATGCCCTACATAACAGCAGCGATCGTGATGCAGCTCATGACGGTCGCCATCCCACGCCTTCAGGAACTCGCCAAAGAGGGTGAGACGGGGCAGCAGAAAATCACGCAGTACACCCGCTACTTCACGCTCGCCCTGGCGCTCATCCAGTCCGTCGCGATGGTGCTGTTCTTCCGCTCGGCGCAGGGCGGTGGGGCACTCGCAGGTACTAGCCCCATCGAGATACTCGTCGCCATCGTTACCCTCACGGCCGGCGTGATGCTCACCATGTGGCTCGGCGAGCTCATAAGCCAGCGGGGCCTGGGCAACGGTATCTCGCTCATCATAACGGCCTCCATTCTCTCGCAGGCACCGGTGGCCATCACGGCGCTCAGGGAGAACGGTGACGTGCTCACGGTGGTTATCCTCGGGCTTCTGGCCGTCATGATCGTCGCCGCCATCGTGTTCGTCAACGAGGGCCAGCGCAGGATCCCAATAACCTACGCCAAACGGCAGGTCGGCCGCAGGATGAGCCAGGGCGGGACTACTTACCTGCCCCTCAAGGTCAATATGGCAGGGGTTATTCCCATAATCTTCGCCTCCTCGCTGTTGCTCTTCCCCGTCGTGCTGGCGCAACTTTCCGCGGGGGGAGACCCGGACTCGATCCTCGCCCGCCTCTCGGCCTTCTTCGATCCTGGGAACGCGCCTTACCTGATCCTCTACGCGCTGCTCATCATCATGTTTACCTATTTCTACACGGCGGTGCAGTTCAATCCCGTGGAGCACGCCGACAACCTGAAGAAGAGTGGTGGGTACGTCCCTGGCTACAGACCGGGCCAGCCGACGGCCATCTACCTGAATAATGTGCTGACCAGGATCACGCTCTTCGGCGCCCTGTTTCTGGCCGTGGTCGCCGTGCTGCCTTACTTCATCTCGGGCGCTCTGAACCTCGGGAACTCCATCTTCCTTGGCGGCACCTCGATGCTGATCGTGGTCGGCGTCTCACTGGACACCGTACGCCAGCTGGAGAGCCAGTTGATGATGCGCAACTATGAAGGGTTCCTGAAGAAGCGATGAAGCTCATCCTGCTTGGGCCCCAGGGAGCGGGCAAGGGAACGCAGGCGCAGCGCCTCGCGGACGAGGTGGGCGCCACGCACATCTCCACCGGGGACATAGTGCGCGCCGAGATCAAGTCGGGCTCCGAGCTGGGCAAGAAGGTGCAGGAATACAACGACAGGGGCGAGCTGGTGCCGAACGAGATCATCGTGGAGATGGCTAAGCCTTATCTGGACGACGCCGACTCCTGGATCCTCGACGGCTTCCCCCGCAACGAGGCCCAGGCCAAGGCCCTGGATCAGGCCCTCCAAGACATCGGGGAGGATCTCGACGCCGTGGTCGCCCTCGAAGCGCCCGATGACGTGCTCGTAGATAGGCTCTCGGGAAGGCGCCAGAGCCAGGCTACGGGTGAGGTATACCACGTCGAGTATGATCCGCCGCCCGAGGATGACTCGGGCCCTTTCGTCCAGCGCGATGACGACGCCGAGAAAGCCATCAGGCGCAGGCTACAGATCTACCACGACCAGACCGAGCCCTTGAAGGACTACTACGCCGACCGCGACCTCCTCATCACGGTCGACGCCGAGCAGGAGATCCCGAAAGTCACCAAGGACATCCTCGGGGCCGTAGGCAGAGAGGAAGACGCTTGATCGTCCGCAAGAGCAAGTCGGAGCTCGAGGCGATGCGTGAGGGCGGGAGGATAACCGCGGCCTGCCTGAAGATGCTTGAGGAGAACGTCAGGCCAGGCGTGACGACGCGGGAGCTCGACCGGCTCGCCGAGGAATTCATCCGCGACCGCGGGGGCAAGCCCGAGTTCAAGGGGTATCAGGGGTTCCCGGCTTCGATCTGCGCCTCGCCAAACGCCATGATCGTCCACGGCATCCCAGGCTCCTACCGCCTGAAGAACGGCGATATTATCTCCCTCGACGTCGGCGTCCGCTACGAGGGTTTCGTAACAGACTCGGCGACCACCGTCCCTGTGGGGCACGTGCACGAGGATGTCGTCGGGCTGCTCGGCACCACGAGGGAGTGTCTCGCCGCGGCGACGAATCAGATGCGGGCTGGCAACAGGCTTGGCGACGTGGGCCACGCCATACAGGCCCTCGCCGAGTCGCGTGGTTACGGGGTCATAAGGGACCTGGTCTCCCACGGGGTCGGCCGGCAGATGCACGAGGACCCCCAGATCCCGAACTACGGCAGTCCGGGTACGGGTCCACGTTTGCTTCCTGGGATGACCTTCGCCATAGAGCCCATGATCACGCTCGGCGACTACGATATCCGCCTCAGCGAGTGGGACGGGTGGTCCATCTACACGGCCGATGGCTCCCTCTCCGCCCACTTCGAGAACACCGTCGCCGTTACCGAGAACGGCCCCCTGGTGTTGACGCAGAACGGGGGCTCCGGCGGATAGCGAGAGGCGTTCGTCGGTGGGAGCGTCCTCTCGGGCGTGGTAAGATATTTGTTTGGCTTCAGCCATCTTGTAACTACTTGAGGAGGTCCTTGGCCAAAGAAGACGTCATAGAGGTTGAAGGCACCGTAACCGAGGCGCTGCCCAACACGCAGTTCCGGGTCGAGTTGGAGAACGGGCACAACGTGCTGGCGCACATCTCGGGCAAGATGCGGATGAACTACATCCGGATACTGCCGGGCGACAGGGTTAAGGTGGAGTTGAGCCCCTACGACTTGAGCCGGGGACGGATAACTTACAGGTTCAGGACATAAGAAGACGTTAGAGGAGAGAGTTGTGAAAGTCAGGGCGAGCGTGAAACCGATATGCGAGCGGTGCAAGGTCATAAGGCGTCGCGGGGTGGTGCGTGTCATCTGCACGAACCCTCGCCACAAGCAGAGGCAGGGTTAGCATGGCGCGGATTGCAGGAGTAGACCTCCCCAGGGAGAAGAGGGTCGAGGTAGGCCT